>JAFMES010000058.1 GCA_017856605.1 Chitinophagaceae bacterium | reverse complement strand
ATACACCAATGAGTCCTGCTGATAGCATTGCTTTAACTATCGTGTCTTCATCTACACTTAAACTGTGTGCTGCGCCAAACACTACGCCAGGCAATCCTCCACAAGAACCCGCAGTTGGTGCCGCAACAATTACGCCCATGGAACTTTTTACTTCCATGATGGCTGAAACATACATGATCGTTTTATTGAGCACATCCCCACCAAGCAATTGTTTGGCTTGAAAGGTTTTTTGGTAGTTGGGCGACTGACTTCCTAAAATTCTATCCTTATAGGCTGTACCTTTTAATCCTGTTTCAATTGCATTGCCCATGATGCGGATGATGGCGCGCATTTTTTCGAATACCGCATCACGACTAATATCACCTCGGATACTTTCATAGGTTAGAGCCAACTCCCAAAGTGCTTGGTTTTTGTCGTGGTTGTACTCAAGCATTTCAGCACAAGTGATGAAAGGAACTTTTAAGTTTTTCCTCGACTTGATGGGAAGTACTGGATTCAGGCCCTTTACAGCCAGTACGCCATCCATTTGTATTATTTTATTCCGAATATCCACCGGAATGGGTTGCTGTGATTTTATTTGTACACATGGATTTTCTCCATCGTGAAATACAAACTCGTCATACTCAATATGCGTATCCAAAAATGCACGTACATCTGCTGAATTACTACTGTAAATAAGCGTTTCATGGTAGTCACCTGCAATTGAAAGTGGATTACCATCGATATTGACAACCTCAATCATACCACCACCAGTAGAGATTGCCGTTAAGCGTCTTGCTTCCTTATCATTACTCAAGGTAATTTGGTAAGTATTGGGATGCTTTTCAAGCAAATCACAAATTGCTATATTATAATGTATACCAGCTTCTGCCAGGTATTTTTCAGATTCGGGGAGACGTTCATCGTATGCTTCCCAACCCAAAAATCCTCCAAACAATCCCATATCAGAACCCTGACTTTTGTGTGTAGTCGCCAAAGAACCATTGGGATCAAATTCGATGAGAATGTGTTTTATTTCTCCATCCATCAAGTCGCGACAAATCCGAGCAATGCGAAGTGAAGCCGCACAATGCGAACTGGATGGACCCCTCATTACCGGTCCAATTACATCATTAAAAATACTCGGATAACTACTCATTGTAAACGATGACCGAATACGGTCTACATAAATATAAAATTAATTCGCTGAATGAATATAAAGCAGAATTGAAATTACACGCGGATAATAAATTGACATATTCGATAAGAGGTGCTTGAAGTCTAAGCTATTGATATTAACTGTTATAGTCAATCCAGATCCTTTTTGCTCGGGGTGGGCTTTCGCTGCATAAACTAATGGCTGAAGTATTTTATCTACTTGGGGATTGTAAATCATAACGGGATCAGACCATTTCCCCTGAAGGTGCTGCGCATATCGCACTCCAATAGAGGCAGCACCAAAACCATACGTCTGTATTTGAATGTATTGACGAAGAACTGCATCATAGTGAACTGAAAATTCAGTTTGACCCTGGAAAAGTATTTGCGGAACATCTGTCTTATCACTCCAATTTTTCCATCCACTAGCGGTCCACCACTGACCATTGTGTAAATCACCCTTATAGGCCTCCTCGGAATTCCAACGAATCAATTGCACGTTTTGATTTACTCCATCAACAGCATATGCATATACAAAATCATCTTCCCTTACTACTGCAGCAGATCCTATCAGCTGCGTGGTACTGCTTTGTCCTTCTATCCATTTCATTTTCCACTGAAAAGGATCGGCATGGGGATTGGAAATCAAAACTGCATCCCAACCTTCAATTTTAAAACCCAATCCCATAGAATCGGAAGCTATCTTCATCATAAACAAAAGCAGTCGATCCCCGATCATTGTGCCATGCCCCGGCCAATACCACCCGTTTCCTTCCCGTTTAAAAAAAGCAGCAGGCTGATTTGCTTGATCATTCCAGTAAAAAGTCAGCTGATTAGATGAAAGATCATAGCCATTCTGAATAGCAATGCTATTTCGGACGATTACTGAACCGTTGCGCGAAGTGGAATCAGGATCCCCAATGAAAGTGTCGCCGAACAGCCAAAGAACCCTGCCCTTGCCTAAATCAATTGACCCTGCCCCATCGCCTCCTTTCCATTTCAAAGAGCTGTGAAAAGCACGGTTTTGGGTAGCTGTATCGTGGATTGCATACCGGACAATTTCATTCGACTGAGTCCAGGACTGCAGAGTGACAAAAACCCACAAAAACATTAATCCTATTCTTTTCAATTGTGAAATTTAGTTTTTCAAATTATTTAAAATTTAAACCGAAATGATACATTTGTCGAAACCAATAGCATGAGTCTGCTGAGTAAATCCGATGGTCGCTCTAAAAATATAAAGGAATATATCCTTGAGGGACTGATGATTTTTGTCGCAGTATGCCTTGGATTTTTTGCTGAACAGTTTCGAGAAGAAATGCTGGATCGGGACGATGAAGAAGAGTATTTAATATCGATGATTGAGGACCTAGAAACGGATATTGGTCAATATCCCCGAATCATAAAAAGCTATACGAATCGAAATAAAGTTCCTACCGACTCTCTGCCCATTCTCTTAAAAAATCCGAAGAAAGATCAGCCTGCAAATGATATTTATTTTCACCTGAGGTGGCTTATTCGTCAATCGTCCTTTCGTTCATCCATCAATGATCGAACCATTACCCAGATGCGAAATGCCGGCAAATACCAGCTCATCAGAAATCAAACTGTTTCCGATAGCATAGTCGCGTACTATAAAGCAATTGATGTTGCAAAAGGGACCGAAGACTTTTTATTTATTGATAAAAACGCATTGAGAGAACGCCTTGCTAATATCTTAGATGGAGAAATGTATGATAAGGTAATCAACGACAAAGATCAAATTGTTCGTTCCGCAGAACCTCTTTATCTGACTTCAACCAACCCAAAAGATCTGAGCGATTGTGTGATACGCATCAGCAATATCAGGGGATTAAATAGGGCATTGATTCAAAACTTTCACAATCTCCAGAATCAGGCGGAACGATTAAAACAATTGATCAAAAGAGAATACGGCCTGTGAAAGTTATCATCTACATGGATGGCTTTTGCAATCTCTGTTATGGATTTGCGTCTTTGGTGATCAATAATTCCCCAAAAGGTAAATTTGAATTTCACCATTTACCTCCACCATCTGAAAATGAGCACTATCCAAATGACACAGTTATAGTGAAAACTCAGGATGGTCGTACACTTTATCAATCGGAAGCAGTTCGTTACGTTCTCAAACAAATGAATGTTGGATTCCAATTAATAGGTGCGTTGATTGCCATTTTTCCACTAGGATTCAGAAATAAGATATATCAATGGATTGCCCGTAATCGATACAAATGGTTCGGCAAAAGCAGTACATGTCGATTGCCCCACACCTGAGCAAGATCAAGTTCAATCGTAGTTTCAGTCAGTAATTTCCAAAACTCATAACGATAGTTTTGCGACTATGAATTTTCACACCAAAATCATCTTACATCCGACTGATTTTTCAAAAAATGCAATGAATGCATTACGCTATGCGGGGGACCTATTACAGGTAAAAGATGCCCGTCTAGTACTCTTACACGTAAATGAAATACTTCAAGGTAGTCACAAGGAAAAAGGTCCTGGCGTTCAGGAAAAAATAGAGGATTCCGAAAAAGAATTGACTATCAGAATGGAAACGTACTTAAAGGAATGCTTTGGTGCTACCCCACTCGCAACTGTTCCTGAAATTCAGATCAGACAACATCATTCACCCTATCAAGCTATTCAAGATGCAATTGTACAACTTGATCCTTATATGGTTGTAATGGGTAAAAGAGGTCGCTCAGCTATTAAAACCTCAGATCTAGGTTCTATTACCCGGCATTTGATTGAAAAAATTCAGTGCCCACTTTTAGTTGTACCACCGGACAGCACAAGTCCGTTATAGTGAATTGTTTAATTTAATTGGTTATCATAAATTCGGTGCAGAAATGTCCAATTTATGTTTAATAATAGCTTTTACGGTAATAAAAACGTTAAGACCTATTTCATTGAATTCATATTGATATTCTTAGCGGTTACACTTGGATCGCTCGCTGAAAACTACAGAGAGGAATGGTCTGACCGGCAGAAAGAAAAGGGTATCAAAAATGCAATGATCGAGGACATGGAGAAAAATCTCTCTCAAATTGAAACTTATAAAAAACAGTGTTTGTTTCAGTTGTCCATGATGTCTAAAACTGATTCCCTACTAAACATACAGCCAAGTAAAGTCGATCAAAAGGAATACTACAAGGCATTGACCAGCTATTCCGTCGTTTATATGTTCACACCAAGTGACGAGAGTATAAAAGAGGCAGAAACGACTGGCATTGTACAAAATGACTCCAACGATAGTTTGAGTCGATATTTATTGAAGTACCAATATTTTCTACAAGACATCCGATTGAATGAAAAACTGGAACTGGATGAATTTTTACGTTATCAAAAAGAGGTTATCCCCCAGATAACAGATTCAAAATTGTATAAACAGGTATGGTCCTACCCATTAGGAGAACTATCATCAAAAAATGGAATCAAACAAGTCAGACCAGAAACCCGGGAACGATTGGATTACTTTTTTGCACAGATGAATTTCATTCTTACCTCTCAAATTGTAGATTTGGATTCAATGACTCACTATGCCAACAGGGTCATTGGATATATTGAGCGAAATAAGTAGAAGATCACTTTAGACTTGTCATCCACTGCTTTGCGTATTCACGTGCCGGCAAGATTACATCTTTACCGCAACGAAACATCAGTTTCCATTCTGCATCTTTTTCTTCCAAAGCAGGGTTTTCAAAATAGTAGAATTTTCCCCGCTTCACCAATTTGGCATTAAAATCCATTCCTTCAGTCAATTCAAGAAACTGTTGAAGTCTTCTTTTAACAAGACCATTTACAGTTGGAGGATAATTTTTTTCAAATTCTTTTAGGTCGGTGTTGTATTGCTTTGTCATTTCTGCTCGCTCAGCTGGATCTTCTATAAGATTCAATGGAGTTGTTAAGATGGGCTTGCCTTCTTCTCTAACTTGTCGATAGTTTTGCGCAAATTCTTCGGTAGCAATTCTTGATTTCATATACTCCCCCATTGCAGAAACAATTTTAGTCCGCATGGCCGGTGGCATTTTTCGCATTTCATTGGTAACAAGAAAACCCAGTCCACCAATATGAAAATTTGATTCGATGGTTGCATCGGCATCTTCCTTTGTTAGTCCCAGATCAGAAAATAAATCGAACGTAGATGTAAATGCAAGAGAACACAATGCAACAATGAGAAGAACTGATTTGCGAAATCGTTTCATATCAATTACTTTACTGTTTTATGAATTCCACCCTCCTATTTTTTGCTCTGCCCTCCAGGGTTTCATTATTTCCAATTGGCTGGGATTCGCCTTTTCCTTCAGATGTCAGGCGACTTGCATCAATCTTATGATATTCTACCAGTTCTTTTACAACACTTTTTGCTCGTCTGGCAGATAAATCCAGGTTTGCAGCATCCTGTCCAACATTATCCGTATGTCCTACTACTTTCAACTTTACAGTGGGATTTGCTTTTAAGTATTCTGCTACAACTCCAATTGAAGAGAGCGATGCAGGTTGAATTTTATCTGAATTGGTCTCAAATAATATTGAATTGGTTACGTATTTACCGTCTACAAATAGGTCTTTTCTTGTGTCGGAAGCTGTTTCTGCTAAAATGATATTAGAAAAATAGAGTCCCGATTCCTTACCGTAAAGCTTAGAATAGGTCAAAAAATTTAGGTTATTGATTTTAGTATTTGAGGCAAAAGCATTTCGTATATCAAAGACACGATTGGTGTTGACGTACATGGTGAGTCGACTATTTTGACGAACGAGCGATACGTGTACGACCTTACTTTGAAGTTCTTCGGTATTCAAGTTGAAGAGACCAGGCGCAGAAATATTAATAAACGTAGAGTTGGTAGAATCATTGAATCTCCAGTAATTATAATAGTTGGCGTAATGGCCTGTTAAGTTCAATTCAATCTTAAAGCCAGATACTTCTTCTTGGCTAATTGTTTTATTAAAATCTTTTTCACCGATTGTGCTTACTAAATGAATATCGATTGAATTATAATCTCCACCATCTTTTGCATCAGAGATTACATCAAACTCCAATGTAAAATTCATGGGATACTCTTTAATGAAGTCGACAAAATTATTTGCCTGCTCGGTACTTCTTAACCATTTACCTGGATAAGCACTGAGTGTGGTAACTTCTCCACCCGCATCGGTCATCCAACTTTTAGGATAGTCGCCCAACTCCACTTCTTCAAATGCATATTGATAGATTATATTACTGCCCCTAACAAATCCAAACTTTCGATAGGCTACCAATTCATTGGGTGCGACAGAAGTATCTTTTTTAGGTTTCGCTTCAGCAGGCTCCTCCTCATCTATGCTAACAGTATCTGATTCGACTTTCTTTTTGCTACCGATATTTTCCAATTTCTCCTGTGCCTTTGCTTTTACCTTATTGAGTATGTTTTGTGCAAATGCATTGGGCATCCACAACAACAGAGCTGCTACAAATAGGATTCTCATAAACAACGTTTTAACGATTATAAATGTACTAAAAAGGGGTAAATCCACTAATTTTGCGCATGAACATGAAACAGATCATCGGTATAGCGTTTTTGGCATTGACAATCAATGGTTTCGCTCAGGATAAGTCGAACGAATCCAAACCCGGGATTGATCCTAAAAAGTTGGATTTGTCCAAACGAACTTCAGATCACCTCATGATTCAGGTAGGCTTGGCAGGCTGGGGAAGCAAGCCCAGTAGCATAACCACTAAGACGTTAAACAGGACGTTCAACGCCTATTTTATGTTTGATTTTCCATTTAAGACCAATCCAAAACTGAGTGTAGGTATCGGTCCCGGTGTAGGAACCGACAACATATATTTTGACAAAATGAGCGTAGACCTTAACCCTCCTACGGGTGTGCGTTTCCAGCGAGATACGATTGTCAAATACAAGAAAAATAAACTGGCAACCGGATACTTTGAGGTTCCAGTAGAACTCCGCTATTCCACTCGTCCCGATAACATGAACCGAGGATGGAAGTTTGCGCTGGGAGTTAAAGTAGGAACCATGATTGATGCAAAGACAAAAGCAAAAATCGATTTGGATGCCACAGGCACGGGAGGATATTGGGCAAAAGAAAAGGACCGTAGGCATTTCAACTCAACGCGATTTGCAGTAATTGGTAGGGCCGGCTGGGGGAACATCAGCATGTTCGGTTCTTATACATTAACAGATTTCTTCAAAGAGGGACAAGGTCCTGTTGTTCGTCCCTTTTCAGTGGGATTGGTCCTGAGCGGACTATAAATCAACCAGCGTTTGCTCGACAAAACCCATTTATTCCAACAATCAGAAAAGGCCATACTGGTAGGTGTGGTCCTGAAAGATCAAAAGGAATATCAAGTAATCGAATACTTGGATGAGCTTGCCTTCTTGGCTACTACTGCAGGTGCAGTTACGGTAAAAACATTCATGCAAAAATTACAGCACCCGGATTCAAAAACGTACGTTGGCAAAGGAAAGCTGGAAGAGATCAAAGCATATGCGGCAGGAAAAGATATTCGGGTATTAATCTTTGACGATGAGTTGACAGGTGCACAGATCACCAATATCGAGAAGGCTGTTAACATAAAAACAATCGATCGAAGCGATCTCATTCTTGACATTTTTGCTCGCAGGGCAAAAACAGCACAAGCAAAAGCACAGGTTGAGTTAGCACAATATCAATACATTTTACCGCGACTTCGAGGCATGTGGAAACACTTGGAGCGACTCGGAGGTGGAATTGGTACTAGAGGTCCCGGTGAATCTGAAATTGAAACAGACAGAAGGATAGTTCGGGATAAGATCACATTATTGAGAAAAAAATTAGCAGAGATCGAAAAGCAAGCATTTACGCAACGCAAGGAACGTGGCGAATTCATACGTGTTGCGCTGGTGGGCTATACCAATGTAGGCAAATCCACCATTATGAATCTGCTGAGTAAAAGTGATGTACTTGCAGAGAATAAATTATTTGCAACACTGGATACCACAACACGCAAGATCGTATTTGAGAACACCCCTTTTCTATTGAGTGATACCGTAGGGTTTATTCGTAAGCTCCCCCACCACTTGATCGAAAGCTTCAAAAGCACCTTAGATGAGGTAAAAGAGAGTGATATATTATTGCACGTGGTGGATGTATCGCATCCGCAGTACGAAGAGCAAATGAAGGTAGTCAATACAACACTTCATGAACTGGGCTGTAGTGATAAACCCGTCATTACCATTTTTAATAAAATGGATCAATACGAAGAACGAAATTTCGATGAGTGGTTGGAGGAGCATGTTAAAGAGGGATTGGTAGAGGAATTGCACAAACGCTGGGAGAACGAGACCGATAATAGATGTGTATTCATATCAGCGACACAAAAAAGGGAAATCGATAAACTTCGAGCAACGATATTGAATCAGGTAAGGGATATGTATGCAAAGCGCTATCCATATCGCACAGGATATACCGCATATGAATTCTAAAGAGTACAACTGGCATTTTGTAGCAGGATCAATTGAAGAACTCGGTTTTGGGAAATACGATATGGTGCAAGCAGTTGTTGGTGACCGCACCATTTGTATTGGTCGATTCAAAGAAGAAGTATTTGCTTTTCAGTCGACTTGCCCCCATGCTGGAGCCAAGATGGTGATGGGATACATTGATGCGCAGGGAAATGCGGTTTGTCCCCTTCACCGATTCAAATTTTCTATGAAAACTGGTAAGAACGTAAGTGGTGAAGGTTACACTATGCGAACCTATCCGTTGGAGTTTCGTACAGACGGGATCTTTGTCGGATTTCGAAATTGATTTTTATATTTATTGTATGAAGGATACTAAATTGATGACGGTAGCAGAATACATCAAAGCTATTCCTACAACACAACGAAAGGCTTTCAAAGAATTTCACGAATTAATAACAGGTGCAGCTCCACTCGCTGAATCGTGTATGAGTTACGGAATGCCGGCCATCAAGCAAAAAGGAATAGTAGTTTATTATGCGTGTTGGGAGAAGCATATGGCTATTTATCCAATGCCTTCTGCTTTGAAAGAATTCGCAGGACAGACCACTGCTTTTGTTACTTCAAAATCCACTATACAGTTTCCACACGGTAAGCCGCTTCCAAAAAAGCTCATAAAAGACATCGTAAATTTTCGTGTAAAAGAGAATTTACTTAAAGATGAGGCGAAAAAGAAAAAGAATAAATAACGTTCATGCTCGGTTTGCAGGGTTGTGAATAGCATAAACGATATTCAACCGCGTAGCCTCTCCAAAATAAGTTACTTCTTCTAGTCCTACTGTGATTGCTCCTAATTTTTCCATTGCTTTTTGCGAGCGGATATTATTCGCCCCTACGTGAAAAATAACTTTGTCGACAAATTGAAAAGCATAATTTAACATCAACTTTTTTACAGCAGGGTTTATTCCTTTCCCCCAGTATTTTCTGGCATAAAATGTATAGCCTATTTTTATTTCTTTCTGATCAGGCAGATGATCATAGAATCGCGTGCTTCCAATTGCCTCTTTGCTTATTTTATCACGGATAATAAATGCACCTTTTGACTGTAAAGCTCCTTCAAAATAAATAGCAAATACGTCCCGTTTATAGCGATCGGGGTTGGGGTGTTGTTCCCATATGAACGGATCGGACGCCACTGCATATAATTCTTCAAAATCGACCTCTCGTAAAGTATCCAGTGTAATGAGTTCATTGGAAAGATGAGGCTGGAGATTCATTCCCGTAAATTAATGGAATCTGATAAATTTGTAAAAACTGCATGTATGGAAAATGAAAATCCTATCCGATCAAAAGGTAAGAATACCAAAGAATACTTGTTGGAAGGTTTGATGGTATTTATTGCGGTAAGTCTGGGATTTTTTGCAGAGCAATTGAGGCAGAGTATTGTCGATAAGCAACACGAAAAAGAATATATGCAATCGATGATGGATGATCTAGCGGTTGATATGGAAAGAATGCCTATTCCTATTAAAGGGTATAGCAATAGGAATAGAGATGCTGCTGATTCGTTACCAATCCTGTTAAAAAAAGCAAAACTTAATGAACCTGCCAATGAGATATATTTTCATTTTAGGGGACTAATCCGGTATGTTACATTCAAAGTATTTATTACGGATAGAACAATTGCTCAATTGAAAAATACAGGTGAAATGAGGTTGATTAGTAACAAGAAGGTGTCAGACAGCATCGTCTTTTACTATAGGAATATTGAGTACTTGCAGTCACTTGAACAATACCTTTTTTTGGAGAAAAATGCGCTCAGAGAGCGCCTGTCAACTATTTTAGATGGAGAGATGTACGATAAGGTAATTAACGACCGAGATCAAATCATTAGACCGGCTGAGCCCCTTTATCTTAAGGCATTACGACCAGATGATGTAAATGATTGTATTTTAAGAATTAGCGATATAAAAGGACTCAGTAATAATATGTTACTCCAAATCAAAAACTTACACGCCCAGGCTGAGCGGCTTCGGAACTTAATTAAGAAGGAATACAACTTCTAAAAATTGGTAAAAATTCTTTTAACTAAGGACTAAATCACTATTTTTGCATCCCCCGAGAGGGCTATTCCTCAGTAGCTCAGTTGGTTAGAGCATCTGACTGTTAATCAGAGGGTCACTGGT
>JAFMES010000252.1 GCA_017856605.1 Chitinophagaceae bacterium | reverse complement strand
GGATTAGAAGCTCGTTTATGGAACGACAATTATTTCATGAAAAAACTTTAGACCCAATTTTCTATTATACACATGGCGACAACTAAACAGCAATCACAAAAAATCTTGATGGCCAGTATGGTCGGAACAATGATCGAGTACTTCGACTTCTACATTTATTCCACCGCCGCCGTACTGGTTTTCCCAAAATTATTCTTTCCCATGTCGAGTCCCACTGCTGCAACCTTGGAGTCGCTCGCCACCTTTGCACTAGCATTTTTTGCACGACCTCTTGGAGCTGCACTATTTGGTCACTTTGGTGATCGCATCGGCAGAAAAGCAACGCTTGTTGCCGCATTGATGACCATGGGACCATGAACTGTTGCAATCGGTCTCCTTCCTGGATATGAATCCATCGGCATATTGGCACCCTTGCTACTGGCTATATTTCGATTTGGACAAGGCTTGGGACTCGGTGGTGAATGGGGAGGTGCGGTACTTTTGGCGACTGAATATGCACCGGCAAACAAAAAAGCCTGGTTCGGTATGTTCCCTCAACTTGGTGCGCCACTGGGATTCTTTCTTTCTAATGGATCATTTCTTCTATTAAGCAACTACCTAACAGACGATCAATTCCTGAACTGGGGCTGGAGAATACCTTTTCTTGCCAGTGCTATTTTAGTGCTTGTTGGATTGTACGTACGACTCAACATTGAGGAAACACCTGATTTCAAAAAAGTAATTGAAGAAAAACAACAAGTACGTGTTCCCATAATGGACGTATTCCGCAAACACACCAACATGCTGATCCTGGGAAGTCTGGCAGCAACTGCTACGTTTGTTTTGTTTTACCTGATGACCGTATTTACACTTAGCTGGGGAACAGCGCATATGGGTTACTCGCGTGAACCTTTCTTATTAGCACAGTTGATCGCAATTCTATTCCTTGCATTGGGTATACCCATTGCATCTCAATGGGCAGATCGAATTGGAAAAATGAATGTATTGATCATTACGTCGGTTGCCATGTTTGTGTTTGGATTGTTTTTTAAACAATTGTTCGTTGAAAATAACCTGACACAAACAACTGTATTTTTATCGATGGGTCTTCTCCTGATGGGATTCATTTATGGTCCGCTGGGGACAGCCCTGTCGCATATTTTCCCAACGGAGGTGCGGTATTCCGGCTCTTCATTGGCATTTACTTTTGCAGGCATCCTGGGCGCGTCAGTCGCACCCTATTTCGCAACCTATCTGGCAACCAATCGAGGAATCGAATACGTAGGATACTACCTCTGCGGTGCATCGCTAGTCAGCTTGATTGCCTTTGTTTTGGTACGGCGAAAGTGAATCAGGTCATCGCTGCGACAAATGCTCCAATCAATGCGCCTAAAAATAACACCCAAAGTACTATTATAATTAGTACCCAAACCAGAGCCGCCTTTGCAAAATTGGCTTTGATGGGATTGGTGTCGCTACTAAACGCCCAATAAAGTAAAACAATGAAATTAACGAGTGGGACGGAGAGAATGAGGAGGGTAATCATCCAATCTCCTACCGAAGGGATTTTATGCTCGTTCATGTTGGTGTGTTTTGGTTAATTGAATTTACTTTATTTAGACGAAAATTCTATTTTCCTTTGCAGGGATGAAAAAGCAGATCAAGAAAGCTGATCTTCCACAAAAAATTTGCCCAGTATGCGGTCGATCGTTTACCTGGAGAAAAAAATGGGAGAAGGTGTGGGATGAGGTAAAATACTGCAGTGAGCGATGCAAACGAAATAAAATAAAATCAAATGAACAGTAGACCCAGATTGGTAATAATTCCCAAACGACTGGATACGATATTGGACTTCGCGGCCTTCATCCTACTTGCACTGATGTGGATCATCGTTATTTTGAACTACAACTCTTTACCATCTATCATACCGATTCACTTTAATTTAAAGGGTGAAGTAGATGGATATGGAAATAAAATGACGCTTTTTATTTTACCAACCCTCACAAGCATCATCACAATATCTTTATACTTTTTAAATAAAGTCCCTCATCTGTACAATTATTGGGTGGAAATCACTGCCCAAAATGCCGAAACGGAATATAGAAAAGCAACACGACTATTGCGTTGGGTAAATACGGTTTCTACTCTATTGATGTTGGTAGTTGTTGTATGGGTGATTCTAAAGGTGAATGAATCAAAACAGAAAAAAAATAATGAACAAACAACTCCCATGAAATCTGCATCTCTTTCCTGCAGCATGGGTTTCATTGGAAATGATAGTATAGGTTATATAAACGGAGGGGGTGAGGCTTTTGCTCCTACACTCTTATTGGAGCGCCCAGTTGTGTCAGTACCCGATGGTATGGTGCTTATACCCGGGGGAGAGTTCAGCATGGGTGGCATTGATCCTACTCAGATGGAGAGTGGTGGTCGGGAGACCATGAATGATGCGCGACCCATTCACCGAGTAAAATTATCCGCCTTTTTTATGGATGCGACGGAGGTTACCAATGCCGAATTCAGCGCCTTTGCAAAAGCAACAGGTTATGTTACGTT
>JAFMES010000057.1 GCA_017856605.1 Chitinophagaceae bacterium | reverse complement strand
CCCAGATTTCGGATGCTATCCAACATATTCGCCGCAAGACCTAACGCTTCAAAATTCATGTTATTTATTTTACGTGGATGAGATAGCAACGCATTGATAATCACAAAGATAAAAAAAGTCACCCCGTGGAAACGGGGCGACTTCAACGATTGCTTGCCATATGAAAAAAAGCTTACTTTGCTTCAGCAGGGGCAGCAGCAGCTGCAGTATCAGCAGCGGCAGCAGCTGTATCAACAGCAGCAGCAGTGTCAACAGCAGGAGCTTCAACAGCTGTAGTGTCAGCAGCAGGAGCTTCTTCAGCACCACCGCAAGAAGCAAGGGCTACGATAGCCAGGATTGCAAAAAACTTTTTCATTCTTTTGGGTTTTTTTGAATGTTAAAATTGAATAACTGGAAATTGATTCGCAAAGTAAAATAAAGTAACCCAAATTTTGAAAGTTTTTTTTTGTTGTTTTGCGGGTTACAATCCCCTTATCGGGGAATAAATGCATGAAATGTGGCTATCTCAGAACAGGAATTAGGAGTTTTTAGGGCCATTGGAGAGAACGACAAACGCGCGATAGAGTCGGTTTACAGTGACAATTACGGACTCATTCAGCATTTTGTTATTACCAATAACGGCTCGGAAGATGATGCTCGGGATGTGTTTCAGGAAGCCATGATGGTGCTCTATGAAAAGTCGCGGTCCCCTGAATTTGAACTAACCTGCCAAATCAGGACCTACCTCTACTCAGTAAGTCGCCGGCTCTGGTTAAAAAAACTGCAGCAGGCACGAAGAATAGAATCCCATGTGGAAGGACTTGAGAAACTGGTGCCGGTGGAAGAAGACCTTGAGGAACACGATAAGCTCAATGCCCAGTACTTGACCATGAGGACCGCAATGGGTAAGATCGGGGAACCCTGTAAAAGTCTCATTGAGGCCTTTTACGTACACCGAAAAAACATGCACGAGATTGCAAGCTTTTTTGGTTACACCAACGCAGACAACGCAAAGAACCAAAAATACAAATGCTTAATGCGGTTGAAGAAACTGTTCTTTGCTCAATATAAACACAATTGATGATGGATCAAGCACATTTAGCTGAAGCGGTCGAACGCTACCTGAAAGGAGAAATGGACTCTCAGGAGCGCCATGCATTTGAGGAAGCACGAAAAAATAATGCGGAGCTGGATCAGACCGTTGTGGAATATCAATTCTTTTATGATGAAATGGAGCGTTACGGCAAAGTGCGTCGCTTCAAGTCTAACTTATACGACACGCATCACACCCTCCAGGAGAATGGACAGATAAAAGACCTTCATCTTCCGGCAAGCGCCCGTATCATGAATATGTGGACCAAATACCGCAGGGTGGTCGCTGTTGCCGCATCGATTGCAGGAATAACAGCATTGCTGATCAGTGGAATGATCAGTGTATTTTCTCCCAACAGACCCATACGCGACTTAGAGGAATTACGCAGAAAAGTAAGCAATCTTGAACGGCAGTCGAGTAATCAACGAGCTGAGATCAATACGGTAAAATCAAAAATTGCTCCCGGAACTGACGTAAAATTTGGAGGAACCAGTTTTCTCATCGATCCTAAAGGATACTTACTGACCAGTGCGCACGTACTGAATGGAGCAAAGAAAGTATATGTACAGAGTAACGATGGGATAGACTACCTCGCGGAGATCGTACATCAAGATGAGGCCTCCGATTTGGCTATTCTTCGAATCAACGATGAAGAATTCAAATCGCCTCGTTCATTGCCCTACGGCATAAGTCGCACGCGCACTGAATTAGCAGAACCCGTATTTACTCTTGGCTATCCAAAAGATGAGATCGTTTATAATGAAGGATACCTTAGTGCAAAATCGGGACTACAAGGCGATACCATGTCTTTTCAAATTACCATTGCAGCCAACCCAGGAAACAGCGGTGGTCCAGTTTTTAATCGCAACGGAGAAGTGATTGGAATATTGAGCACACGCCAGGCCTCGGCAAATGGTGTTGTCTTCGCTACCAAGTCGAAAAATATTTATTCTCTGATCAATGCAATAAAAGAGGACGATAGCAGCCTACATATCAAAGTGAAATCTACCAGTGCAATACGCAGTACAAGTCGTGCTGAACAAGTCAAAAAGGTACAGGACCATATTTACATGGTGAAAGTAGTACTAAGCTAACCAAATTGCACTATTTCCAGAGACCCGCAGGATACTCGCCTGACTGCAACAGCTGTCCAATGCCTGCTCTCACTGCAGGGGCATCTTCTTTGTAGGTAACACCAAACCAAATCGCAGAAGTAGGAATAACCTCTACTTTCCCCTCCCCTTCGTGAATGAACTTATCCGCAACCAAGGGAATAAAAAATTCTGATTTTTCTTCTTGTCCTCTTGTCTGTAAAAAATCTTTGAATAATCGATGCGTATAAGCAAATACAGAAGGATGAAAACACCAAAAATTCATTGAAACTATGGTATCCATTTTTAAATGGGTTGGCTCCAGTCCATCAGCGCAGCTAACTCCGTTATCCACTTTAGAGATATTTAAACGCTCTGTAACACCGACTAAATTACCGTGATTGTCCATCGAGCATACCCCTCGATTGACCGTTCCGTGATCCGATAAGGTCTGCTCCATCCGGTATCCAATTATTGAAAAATTAGATGCCGTACACTGTTGGCTTAAAAACTGATAGGCCTTCTCAAACGCATCTCTTCCATAAAAATCATCAGCATTGATAACCGCAAACGGTTCTTGAATTACATCCTGTGCACACAGAACCGCATGAGCAGTCCCCCATGGTTTTGCACGAGAATCCAATCGATTGTACCCATCTAAATGAGCGTCCAAGTGCTGATAAACGTATACCGTTTGAATTTTCCCTTTGAGCTTTGGCTCAAAAATTGCTTTGAACTGATCCGCGAAATCCTCTCGAATAACAAAAACCACCTTTCCAAACCCAGCTCGGATAGCATCATAAATGGAATAATCCATGATGGTCTCTCCATCAGGACCAAACGATTCGATCTGCTTCATTCCGCCATAACGCGACGCCATGCCTGCAGCCAAAATCAAAAGTGATGGTTTCATTTATTATTTATTGGGGAACAAAGTTAGCCCTTATATTCAAGGGGCCAAAATGCGAACTTTGCACCCGTCATGTTAGAAAAAATACCAATACAAACAATTTCAACAAATGTTACAAAAAAGCATTCGGTAGTGCTTGGCATGGCTCGATTTGACCTCTTGCATCCCGTAGTATCCGGAAACAAATTTTTTAAACTCCGATTCTACATAGAACAAGCCATCGCAACAAATAAAAAAGGGCTCATTACCATGGGCGGTTATTATTCCAACCACCTTATTGCTGCTGCATATGCTGCACAACAAGCGGGACTAAAGAGCCGAGGAGTAATTCGGGGAGAACAACCAAAAGTTCTTTCACCAACCTTACAGGATTGTCATCAACTGGGAATGGAGCTTATTTATTCAAGTCGTACTGAATTTGATCTATTCAATTCCTCCACCTACTGCGAGAAAAATCCAGAATTCTACTTCATACCTCAAGGAGGATTTGGACCGCTGGGGAAAACTGGAGCGGCTTCCATGATGGAGATTGACGGAATAGAAGAATATGAAATCATACTCGCGGTTGCTGGGACAGGGACTATGGCAGCAGGTTTAATCAGCAGGCTTCTCCCGCATCAATCTCTAGAGATCATTTCCGTGTTAAAAGGAAACCATTTACTGGAAGAAAAAATTTGCTGTCTCCTTACACCTGAAGAGCAGAAGGGGAAAAAGTTCATTGTGCATCACCAATTTCATGAAGGCGGTTATGCACGCTATACACCTGCACTGCTGCAACGCATGAATCAATTTTATAGCCAAACCGGAATTCCAACTGATTTTGTTTATACCGGAAAACTGATTCATGCTTTCTTTACCGCGTTGGACACCAACACCAACTGGCATCAAAAAAAGGTATTACTTGTGCATTCCGGTGGACTACAAGGGAATCGCTCACTTACCCAACATGAACTGATGTTCTAAAGGTTTCTTTTTTTAACTTTGATTGAATGCCTTTATTCAAATCCCTCTCTACACCATTCGTAGCTCTCCTTTTGAGTCTACTCGTCTCTTCGTTGTACGCGCAAGACAGTCTTCCTAAATTTTACGCCAAAGAAAGGAACGGCTACGCCATAATAGGCTGGTATAATCCATTTAAGGACATAAGCGAGTTGATTATTCAACGATCAACAGATTCATTAAGCGGATTCAGATCAATCATGACCATGCCAGATCCTAATTCGGTTTATAATGGATTTGTTTATAGAAAGGAGAATGCGGCTAATTTTTATTATCGAATTTTTTATGTTCGCCCAGGAAGTCGCTACACCTTCACCCAATCGATGAAACCCAGGCCATATATTGCGGATGATCCCCCAATCAGCAAACCTTCTCCAACATTAGATCAACCAACCACATCCCCTTCAATAACACCAATAACTCCAATTCAAGTAGACAGCATTCTCAAGAGCAATCCAAAAATCGATAGCATTTTCAAAGTCAATCCAGAGCAAGCAATGAAAATCATTCGATCGATGGACGAGAGTCTCCAGCCAATCAGTAAGATCAATACGCCCTCCACAGAAGGAATCTTTGATCCCTCTGCGTTTATTTTCATTGATACAGACGGGAACCTGGTGATTGCACTACCAGAAGTGCAAAAGAAAAAATACAGCCTTATTGTCTACCTGGAAGATGGAACCCGATTATTTGAAATGAAAAATATACGTGAGCCTCATTTATTAATTGATAAATCGAATTTCTATAAAAGCGGTTGGTTCAAATACGATCTGTTGGAAAGCGGTAAACTAAAAAGTAGAAATAGATTTTACATCCCCACAGAGGTTAGGTGAGGATGCACTCAAATACCTTTTGAAAGTAGTGCTTCACTTTGATCTTCACTTCTTCTGAATCAACAATGCATCCCAACTCCTTTTGCAATGAGGTGACTTGTTTGTCTGGGATACCACAGGGGACAATCATGCTGAAATAATTTAAATCGGTATTCACATTGAGTGCGAAGCCGTGCATGGTAACCCAACGACTGCAACGTACGCCCATGGCACAAATTTTTCTGGCTTTTAGAGGATGTTCGGTATCCAACCAAACGCCCGTCTCTCCTTTACTTCGTTCTCCTTTCAACCCATAATCGCCCAATACCAAAATGATCACTTCCTCTAGCGATCGCAGGTAGCGACCAATATCGGTATAAAATTTTTCGAGATCTAAAATGGGATACCCCACCAGCTGTTCTGGCCCATGAAAGGTTATGTCACCCCCCCGGTTCGTTGGATAATACGAGATATTCCGTTTGCTTAGCTCCTCTTTAGTAATCAGTACGTGTGATTCTTTTCCGCTCTTGCCCAATGTGTATACAGGAGGGTGCTCACAGAAAATCAGATGATGTGTCGTTTCATCAGCGGATATGCCTTTTGACCGATTTGATTTAATAACAGTATTGGCATTGAGCAATTCCTCCTGTTTCTGCCAGGCTAGTCCATATTCAATCTGGCCCCAATCTGAAAATTTTACTTCCTGCATGTATTCAGCGATGGTTAGTGCCCTTGCTTTACCTTTGCAAAAATAGTCATTATGCCGGTCAAGGGCATGGAAGAACAATCAAAAGAACAAATTGAACAGGTATCTGAGGAGCTGTTTGAGCGCTTGACACTGGTTGTGGATAAAGGACAAGAGCCCCTCCGGATAGACAAGTTTCTCCTAAGCCGAGTAGTTAATACCTCCCGCAATAAAATCCAGCAGTCAATCGACAACGAATTAGTGCTGGTAAATGACCGCCCAGTAAAATCCAACTATAAAGTCAAGCCAGGAGATTCCATCATCTTTTATTCGGACAATGATCCACAAACCTATGAAGTCGTTCCAGAGAATCTCCCATTGAACATTGTATTTGAAGACGAACATGTACTGGTGATTGATAAACCGGCTGGCTTAGTAGTGCACCCAGGAGCAGGGAATTTTACAGGGACTTTACTCAATGGAGTTGCAGGATACCTTAAGCAACAGCAACCTGACCTCGATGAGACAAAACTTCCGCGCTTTGGAATGGTGCACCGAATTGATAAAAATACCAGCGGTCTTATGGTACTTGCCAAATCAGAACTGGCAGCATTCAAGTTGGCAAAGCAATTTTTTGACCATACGGTTGAACGAAAATACCTCGCGCTGGTTTGGGGAAACTTCGAAACAAACTCGGGCACCATAGTGGGGAACATTGGCAGGCATGCACGATTTAGAAAATTGATGGATGTTTATCCAGAAGGCGACTATGGTAAAGAAGCTATAACCCATTATATGGTTCTGGAAGACCTGAAATACGTTAGCCTGGTAGAATGCAAACTGGAAACAGGAAGAACACATCAGATTCGCGTTCACATGCAACACATTGGTCACCCTTTATTCAACGACGATATTTATGGAGGGGACAAGATTGTAAAAGGAACTGTGTTCAGCAAATACAAACAATTTGTTGAAAACTGCTTTACACTGTGCAATCGGCAGGCCCTGCATGCTCAAACTCTCGGCTTTATTCATCCTAAATCTGAAAAGCCCATGAAGTTTGAAAGTGAATTACCAACAGATATGCAGAATGTAATTCAAAAATGGAGAGGGTATGCAGCTGGTCTTCAATCTACCGACAAGTCATAAACAGTTGCAGTAAACAATCCCCTTTCACTGCCCTTGACCAATACCCCCCAACTGCCATCATAGCGAATAAGCTTGGGAAATAAATAACCGTTTTTCTTATCAATCTCAACATGCATGGAAACATTGAACTTATAGACCCCTGCATTATAACTCATGGTATAATCTCGCTCGCGCACCTCAAAACTATCGTAATCAAACCAAGTAATCATTTCATCAATAACCACTTCATCCTTTTTAAAGAAAGAAAGTCCCTCTTTCATTTTTAATTTAAATACATAGGCCGTCTTGCCTTTGTACTCTTGTAAGTCGATGCTGAAATCGTACAGATCAGAATGTTGCTGGTCAAAAACCTGTACTTTTCTTCCCATTAAGGGAATGCCTGGAATGTCCTTACCGGGATTGAAAAAAAGCATTTTCAATTGTTCTTTTCGCTTTTCAAGTCCCTTTTTATCACGGATATTCAGTTTGATATCTCCTACCGTATTGGTTTGTCCACAAACCGTATCCTTAGAGAAGAACAGAGATGCGTAAAGTTGTGCGGTGTAGTAATTTGGATCGCCTTGGGCATCATAATAATCGCCCGTTGTTTTTTCTTCTTCTACCACTGTAACACGACAATTTCCAGAGGACCATTGGCGTGTTTTACTATTCAGACTGGCTTCCACTCTCCCCTTACGATCAAACATTCGAACATCATTCAGTGTGCGATAGTTTAACACACGAAGATTCTTGAATGCCTTATAAAACGAAGTGTCTTCTTCAACACGCTTTATAAAACCAGGAACATTTGTGCCGCTTCGGATAATAACGGGACTAAGGGTAACCAGTCGACCGCCCGATTGGACTGTGGTATCCTTATCTTGAGCACCAACAACTACCTGCACTAAGAGGCCAATCAGGAAAAAAGTTGCATGTCCTTTCATTCCTGCAAAATTACAGTGTTGTGCGCAATGCTATTTTTTATTTCCAGTTTGCTGTACCTCACGGTTCATTTCCATCATGTCTACCCCTTGAGAGAAATCCCCTAACAGCCATTTGCTGAAATAATCGCCCATCAGCCAAAAATGATATTCCGTCATATCACCATACCCGTGACGTTGTCCCGGCAACACCACCAAATCAAAGCGCTTATTGGCTTTTATTAAAGCATTCGCCATGCGCATGGTATTTGCAGGATGAACATTATTATCAATATCACCGGTAGATAACATGAGTCGCCCTTTCAAATTCTTTGCCAATTCTGAGTTCTTCTCAATTTTATACAAGAAGGAGGTATCGCCTTTATCGGTGATTTGCTCCCGAACACCGTGGTGTTTTTCGCTCCACCAACGATTGTAAATATTATTTTCGTGATTGCCTGCGGATGAAACTGCTACCTTAAAGAAATCCGGATACACCAACATTGCGGCTGTCGACATGAACCCACCTCCTGAATGACCATGAATGCCTACGCGATTGATATCAATGAACGAGTGACGCTGGGAAAGCTGTTCAATGACAGTTTTCTTATCCGCCAAGCCATAATCCCGTAGGTTTCCATACCCATAGTTATGATACCACTTGGAACGAGAAGGGTGTCCTCCCCTGTTTCCCAATGTTACTACTACAAATCCAAATTGGGCCAACCGATCTATTCGATCCATGCTTCTTCCAAATGCTTTATTAACGGACTCGGTTTGGGGACCGGGATAAACGTATGCGATGATGGGATATTTTTTGGTGGAATCAAAATCATAGGGCTTGTAAACTACTCCATATAAATCAGTGATGCCGTCATCTGCTTTGGCGACGAACGGTTCAGGGAACTTATATCCTGCTTGAAATAACGCAGAAAGATCGGCCTTCTCTAAATCCATTACTTTCTTGCCATTGGCATCGTATAGCACCGAAAGAGGAGTCGTATTTACCCGAGAAAAATTATCAATAAAAAATCGCTTGCTGTCATCAAGACTGATCGCATGATCATAATTTCCTGAGTTGAGTAATCTAACGCTACTACCGTCAAGCCCTACTTTATACAAATGAAGATAATAAGGATCCTCATCTGCCTCTTTACCATTTGCAGTGAAGTACACCGTACGGGTTTTTTCATCTACTGCCTCAATCTCTTCAACATGCCAGGGTCCTGAAGTAAGCTGACCTTTTAACTTTCCAGAAGCATCGTAGTGATATAGATGTGCCCAGCCATCTCGCTCGCTCCAGTGCACAAATTCTTTACCCCCATTAAAGAAAACAGGCTTTCTTAATTCAATGTAGGTGTTCATCCGTTCCTCAACAAGAACATCTACTTTTTGCGATTGCACATCGACTGCACAAACATCAATGCGTTTTAAGTCGCGACTGGTTCTTGAAAAATAGAACCGTTTTTCATCTCCCAACCAAACAAATGGACGATGCTCTTCGTCACGCATTTTCTTTTCCATATCGGCAGGCCAAATAGCCAACTCCTGGTCTTTGAATAATTCAGTTGTCACCCTGCTGAGTTTTTTTTCAGCCATGGCATAAATCAGCATTTCACGAACAGGAGCCTCTTTTTCACCCGGCATGTGGTATTTATACGATTCAAGTGTTGGTCGCGGCTCAGCCACACTGTTGATCACCCAGAGGTCTTTTACCTTGCGACTATCTGTGCGGATCATTGCAAAAAAGCGAGAATCTGGCGACCACAATGCCTGCACTGGCTTGCGCTTCTTTGCATTGGCAATTCGCTCCACATTGGTCTCGCTGTACGTATCTCCATATGCATAATACTGAACCCCGTCGGTTGTGAGCTTTTCTTCCTTAATCGTACTGTCTTCTTCATTGACCAAGGCCTTTCGATAGTTAGCAGAGTCCATTCTGTAGAGATTGAACTCGCGGGCGAAAATGATCCATTGCTGATCGGGTGAGACATTGGCCCAACTTGGCTTAGGCTTTGGTTTCTTATGACCAACTAGCTCTATTAATGAGTCAGATAAAATATGGTATTCAAAATGAAACACCTTTTTTTCTCCGGTAGCAGCAGTTGTTTTTTTAGTAGAATCTTTCTTTTCCTCATCCAATGTACTCTTGACTTCAAATCGAATCCAGTTTTCATCGCGAACGAACTTTAGATTATCCAATTGAAGGTGTTTGCCGTCAATCGGATCTTTGATGATTCGTGTAAGGGAAGCAGCCAATTTATCGTTATCAAAGATTGCCGATTTGGTCATTTTCACAGGATCAACCATGACCCACTTTTTCCCTTGGGGTGTTTCATACGAATACCAGAATCGAGAACCGTATTTCATCCAATGAGGGTCAACTGAAGTAGAAAAAATCATTTTCTCCAACTTCTTTGGTGAAAAACGGGAAGCTAACTCGTAGTTGGCCTTTTGGTGATACGCAGTCTGCGATTGAACATTAGCAAACAAGAACAGGAAGGCAGCAAACAAAAATGAGGGTTTCATCAGCTATGTACTTTCGCTCAATTTAAGCATTATATTAAAAAATCATACCTTGTATCCAGGCAAAAAGAATGAACTACTTAGCATTAGGCGATTCATATACCATCGGCGAAAGTGTGCCGTTATTCAGCTCATTTCCTTATCAAACCATACAACGGTTACGCACAAGTGGTATATCAATCGAAGCCCCTGAAATCATTGCAAAAACCGGATGGACAACCGATGAACTTATGAATGGGATTTCTCAACAGCAACTTTTGAGCAAATACACCATTGTGAGTCTTCTCATTGGAGTAAATAATCAATACAGACAAAGGGATCCGGAAGAATACCATAAACAGTTTCAAGCTTTACTGGAACTCGCAATTCAAAAAGCAGATGGTCAGTCAAAAAATGTATACGTTCTGTCTATACCCGATTGGGGATGCACGCCATTTGCTGAAGGAAGAGACCGCGCTAAAATAAGCGCAGAAATCGACTTCTTCAATTCCATCAATTATAGTGAGACAATAAAAGCTGGCGCTCAGTACATAGAAATTACGAAAGGAAGTCGCGATTGCATCAATGATCGCACGTTGGTAGCCAGCGATGGCCTACACCCTTCCGATAAAGAGTACGCTAAATGGGCCGCTTTGCTTTCTTCGGCAATCCAAAATCAGTTAAGGTAAAGCGACATCTCTTCCGCATAGGAGCGCGCTTTTTGACCTGCGGCTTCA
>JAFMES010000251.1 GCA_017856605.1 Chitinophagaceae bacterium | reverse complement strand
ACTTCTGCAATGATGCTATGATAATACCTGTACCAGCGCTCCATGCCTAATTTTTTAGCCTCTATATGATCGGGATTTTTTGCCCATGCTGCAACAGATTCCATATCCTTCCAGTAGCTAATGAACGTTCCTCTTCCATTGTGCTTGAAGCTTTCGTAACCGAGGAATCCTGGTGATTGTTCTGCCAATTTCAACGTCAATTCGTCGTGGTACGCATAGCCTTCGAGGTCCTCTGATAAAAAATAATTAAATATGGATGCGATATATGGAGGACTGGGTGCTTTTTCAGATTGCCAATTGATCATGATTTTAAAATTGAAAATTGCTCTAGTTAGAATAGTTGTAAATTTATTACTAATATGAAAATTAGTTTAAGAAATATAGGATACCAGCTATCTATTATTTTTTTGTTATTTATTTATCCTGCTTCACAGATCTATGCTCAAGTTCAATGTGTTGAGCGCGGGAATTATCCTAAGTCGACACTGTCTGCTTCTGCACGAGAAAGCATGCAGGGGGAATTGGATGCAGCTTTGAATGCACTTAAGCGTCAACCGACAGGTCTGAATGAATTGATCTGGGCAGGAAGACGTACTGCATATATGGGGAACTACTATGAGGCCATTGATTACTTCACCACAGCCATAGATCTATATCCAGATGCCGCTGAACCGTATCGTCACCGGGGACATCGCTGGATTACTTTGCGTTGTTTAGATAAAGCAATTATCGATCTAACCCAGGCTACCCTTCTTACAAAAGGTAAGCCGGATGTGATTGAACCCGATGGAATGCCGAATGAAAAAAATATCCCAACGAGCACCTTGCAGTCGAATAGTTGGTATCATCTCGGGCTGGCTTATTATCTGAAAGGCGATTATGCTCGAGCTGTAGAATCATTTAACAACTGCCTCTCTGTTTCTACTAATCCCGATATGTTTATTGCTACTGCAAACTGGTACCATGTTTCTTTACGTAAGGCGGGAAGAGATAAAGAAGCTAATGCTTTTTTGAAAACTATAGATCCCCATGTGGAGTTGATCGAAAACTACGATTACCTGCGTATTTTAAAATTGTACCTTGATAAAAAGGAGATCAGTGATCCAATTGAATACTTGAAAAATGAAGCGGGACTCGGTGCTGCATCATTTGGATACGGATTAGGGGCCTATTTATTGTTCAAGGGAGAGAAACAAAAAGCGAGATTGGTTTTTGATCATATACTGCAACTTCCTCAGTGGGGTGCTTTTGGGTATTTGGCTGCAGCGTCTGAACACTAGACCGATAATCTTTAAATGGTTTGTTATGACGATATTACCTGCATCAAAATGGATATTGGCCTATTTAGGTACAACGTTGGTTTTTTTTGCCATTGATCTGATTTGGTTGGGAGTAGTGGCAAAAGATCTCTATCGAAAAGAGCTGGGTGGATTTTTAAGTGATCAAGTCAATTGGTCGGCTGCCTTCATTTTTTATCTCTTATTCATTGTAGGCATATTCATTTTCTGCATAGTACCAGCAACAGAACAACAGTCATTGGCTAAAGCAGTTGTCAGCGGGGTACTATTCGGATTATTTACCTATGCAACGTACGATCTTACTAATCTTGCTACATTGAAGAATTGGCCTTTGAAAATTGTATTCATTGATATCGCGTGGGGAATGGTGCTGACTGGTTCAGTGAGTGCTGCAGGATTTATGATTGTTCATTGGCTTCGAAAATAGTTACATGTCCCTTTCTCAGCTATACTTATATGCTATCGTTGTTTTACTGGTGTATGCTACGTTGTGGTTTATACTCGCACTCTTGCTGAAGCGCAATGATATTGCCGATGTGGCATGGGGATTAGGATTTATTGTAATGGTTATTGTTGGTCTGGTTTTTTGCGGACTCAATCCCACTGCACTTGCTCTAAGTGCTTTAGTTATTATTTGGGGGGTACGATTGAGTACGCACATTGCATTGCGCATGCAGGAAACGCAGGAAGATTTTCGGTATGCTCAATGGAGAAAAGAGTGGGGAAAATCTTTTTACTGGAGAACGTATGTGCAGGTATTTCTTCTGCAGGGTATTATTCTTCTGATTGTTGCTGCGCCAGTATTTATTGCTTTTGCAAACGGAAAAGAATTACACAGTGAGGTCAGTATAATCGGAATTGTTATTTGGTTAATTGGATTTGTAGTTCAGTCGATTGCCGATGCTCAACTTGCAAAATTTAAGAAGCAAAAACGACCAGGGGAAATTATGGATAAGGGATTATGGAAGTATTCTCGTCACCCTAATTATTTTGGAGAAATAGTGATGTGGTGGGGACTTTTTCTGGTGGTATTGCCATTGCAATATGGATGGGTTGGGGTGATTAGCCCCCTTACAATTACTTATCTATTGAATTACGTATCTGGTGTACCAATGCTAGAGAAGCGATTTGATAAAAATGAAAATTATCAGCGGTATAAAGCTCAAACATCCCGCTTGATTCCATTAATGAAAAAGAAAGTTTATGAGTAGCCACTACTCCCGTCCCATGCCATAGGGT
>JAFMES010000250.1 GCA_017856605.1 Chitinophagaceae bacterium | reverse complement strand
GCGATCTGGCTATATCGCTGACATCGAAGAATCTTTTTTGAATGGAAGACGCGTGCTGGCTATCTACGCAGAACATAAGCGCGTAGTTAAAGGAATCCTTCATGGGGAAAGCGATACACGTCGCACTTCGTTTATTGAACCCGAAGAGACCATCGACATCAATAATGAAATTTATACGCTGGAGAACGATGAGCGCGAGGAAGAGTTAAGAATTCTGCGCGAACTGACTGCGAGGCTTTCGATTCATGCTCCATTACTGCATCAGTATATGGTTGTGTTGGGGACGTATGACTTCATTCGTGCCAAAGCAAAATTGGCTCAGCAGATGGATGCTCATCTACCGCGTATCAGCGATGGAGCCATCATCAAGTTGATCAAAGCCTGTCACCCACTTTTGCTGATTTATAATAAACGTCAGCAAAAGCCGGTAATACCACTCGATCTGGAATTGGATGAGCGCAATCGAATTCTAGTGATTTCTGGTCCCAATGCTGGAGGAAAGACGGTCTGCTTGAAAACCACGGGGTTGCTGCAAATGATGGTTCAGTCTGGATTGCTGGTACCGGCACACCCAGAGTCGGTTTTTGGTATTTTCAAACAAATCATGATTCATATCGGTGATACACAAAGCATCGAATTTGAATTGAGTACCTATAGTGCTCACTTAAAAAACATGAAGCAATTCATGGAAGACGCTAATGGTCGTACACTTTTTTTCATCGATGAATTAGGAAGTGGAAGTGATCCTCACTTGGGAGGTGCTTTTGCAGAAGTTTTCTTGGAACAACTGCTTAAGAGGCATGCATTGGGTATTGTAACTACCCATTACCTGAACCTGAAAGTAATGGCAAGTAAAACACCTGGCATTTTAAATGGTGCTATGGCATTCGACGAGAAGACATTGATGCCCTTGTATAAATTATCCATGGGTAAGCCGGGAAGCTCGTATACGTTTGCCATTGCTGAACGAATTGGGCTCAATCAGCAACTGATCAAACGTGCAAAAGAACTGGTGGATGAAAATCATTTTACTCTTGATAAATTATTGAATCGAACCGAACAAGACCTTCGAAAAATTGAACTCAAGGAAAATGAATTGAAAAAGCTGATTCGTGAGAATGAGGCACTCAAGAAACAGATGCAGCAACAGCTGGATCGGGAACAGCATCAGCAGCAAGTGGAGTTGCTTAAGCATCAAAATAAAATCTCGGAAGAGAAGTTGGTTTACTTGAAAGATATGGAGCGAAAGCTAAAGCAAATTGTAAGCGATTGGCGAAGGGCAGAAGATGATACGGAGAAAAAGGCCATGATGAAACATCTTCAAGCCTTACTTTTTCAGCAAAAAGAAAAACAAGTAAAGGAAAAAGTAAAAGGCAAGTTGAATGCTAAGTACAAAGAAATGCAAGGAGAGCCTTCTGTAGGTGATTTGGTCTTGATGCGGTTGAACAATAAAGTGGGAACCTTAAGTGAAATCAGGGGTAAAAAAGCAATTGTCAATTTTGGAAACCTTCCTTTGCAAGTCAATTATTCCGACTTAAAAAGAGTGGCGTTAAAAGAACAGGCAGAGTAAAAATGAAATATATTCACATCAAAGTGAGTATATGTTATTATTCAGACGGCACTTATTGTTTCTTTTCACAGGAGTGCTTACCCTTTCATTGGCAGTTGGTCAGCAAAAAACCGATCCCGATGTTATTCGCCCGAAAATGCAATGGTTCCAAGATGCCAAGCTTGGAATTTTTATTCATTGGGGCATTTATGCCGTAAATGGAGTGGACGAAAGCTGGGCCTTTTACAATAAAAAAATGAGTTGGGAAAGTTATATGTCCCAATTGAGCGGATTCACAGCCTCAAAGTATGATCCCACTGATTGGGCTGACCTGATTGCCTCATCCGGTGCACACTATGCGGTAATAACGACCAAGCACCACGATGGCGTTGCACTTTGGAATACACGGTTCAATCACTACAGTATTCCCAAAAACACTCCTTCAAAGTCGGATGTACTCACTCCCTTTTATGCAGCGCTTCGGAAAAGAGGAATACGTACGGGGGCATATTTTTCTTTGATCGACTGGAGTCATCCTGATTATCCTGCTTTTATAAAAGATAGCCTTAGGTACCGCATCAAGGATGATGCAATGAGATGGCAGCGGTTTAAGCAATTTTATCAGGGCCAGTTGAGTGAAGTAATCAAGCAATTTAATCCCGATCTCTATTGGTTTGATGGCGACTGGGAACATGCTTCAGATGAGTGGGAAAGTGAAAAAGTCAGATCCATGATCTTGAATGCTAATGCACAAGCGATCATCAACGGACGACTTGCTGGCTATGGCGATTATGATACACCTGAGCAAAATGTACCCGTATCGCGACCAAAATACAATTGGTGGGAGTTATGCATGACCATTAATAATAATTGGGGATTTCAACACAAAGATCTTAATTGGAAAACTCCTTCAGAAATCATCGCACTGTTCGCAGATGTAGTCAGTCATGGGGGTAATTTGCTTCTGGATATTGGTCCTCGCGAGGATGGTACAATTCCTT
>JAFMES010000249.1 GCA_017856605.1 Chitinophagaceae bacterium | reverse complement strand
CATTGGTTAATTTTCCGAGTCGTTTGACCAGACGTTTATTATCAAGTGCAGTAAGCTGATCAACCAAGACATCACTGGGTTGCTCAACCATTTCTCCTACAACATGCACACGCAAATAAGTAAATCCCGATTTCACACGTGTAGTAAGTGGACAAACCAAAGTAGAAGGATGCTCACCATTCAACAAATCGGTTTGGACAATGACCACCGGTCGCACCTTCCCCACCGTTGTCCCCTTGGCTGGATTCAGGTTAGCCAACCATACCTCATACTGCTGCATCCGATGCCCCTTTTTCCAATTGTTCAAATTCTTTAAGGACCTGAATGCTTTCAGCGCGAGTCAAACGCGACTCCCGACTCAAAGCCTCTTTGATCATTTTACGTTCGTTATGCGCATTGTACCAGCGCAGTGCATCATTGATGTATCGGTTGCGCTTGCACCCCAACTCAGCTGTCAAGCGCTCAGTCGACTCAAACACGTCGTCATCCAGCTTCAAGGATAAGATTTTCATGAACCAAAAGTAATAACTATTAGTATATACTTTTAATATATTTTTTAATTCAGTCATGAGAACAATTTACCCTATCGAAATGCCTTTGAAAAGAGGGAATAACCGGGGAAAACCGACAAATACCCTTAATTTGTTCTTTCCCCCGGAATTTTTTATCTTTGCGCTCCCCTAAAAAGGTTCATATGCCACGCCGGGATTATGAAATAGCTTTCGTGGGACTGAAACCCGGCCTGACCGAATTGGATTATGAAGTGGGGAACGAGTTCTTTGAGTCCAGTCAACCGACTGAATTCTCCAACATCCAGGCCACCATCAAGGTGATACTGGATAAACACCAAGGCTTCATGCAACTGAAGTTCGAAGTGGGAGGATGGGTCGACCTCAACTGCAATCGCTGTGGAAATCCCTTGAAAATCGACCTTTGGGACGATTTTGAAATGGTGGTCAAGCTAGTCGATAATCCGGAAGAAATGAACGAAAACAACGATGACCCGGATGTTTTCTTCATCGCTCGCACGGAAAGTCACCTCTCCATCCGCGAATGGCTTTTTGAGTTCATTCTCCTGAGCATTCCCCCCTATCCGGAATGCGGCGAGGATGAAAACGGAAAAAGCAAGTGCAACCCTGAGGTGCTAAAACGACTGGATCAACTCAATCAGAACAACGAAACCAAAACCAACCCAATCTGGAAAGGATTGGATAAGTTCAAAGACAACTAAAAAAGTAATACAATGCCAAATCCCAAACGCCGCCACTCTCAACAAAGAAGCGCGAAGAGAAGGACACACTATAAAGCAGAAAGCGTTACCCTCAGTAAAGATGCTGCTACTGGTGAATTGCACGTGCGCCACCGCGCTCACGTCAGCGAAGGCAAGCTGATGTACAAAGGAAAGGTGGTAGCCGAGAAGTCGCCCATCAACTAGTGCTTGCAGAACCTGCACATGAACATCGGATTGGATATGATGGGCGGAGATTACGCCCCCTTAGAGGCCATTAAAGGCCTTCAATTGTATTTCAACACACCCAACCCACAACCTACAACCAACAACGTACAACTGCATCTATTTGGCTCCCCTGATGCACTCAATCCCTTAATTGAAGAATACGCCCTTCCTGCTGATCGGATTAAAGTAGTCCCAACTTCGCAGGTCATTGCGATGGAGGAACACCCGACCAAAGCCCTGAAAGAGAAGTCGGATTCTTCTATTGCCGTTGGATTCGGTCATTTGGCTCACGGAAAAATTGATGCTTTCATCAGCGCTGGCAATACCGGTGCGATGATGGTGGGATCTTTATTCAGCATCAAGGCAATCGAGGGAATACTCCGACCCACCATCGGGGCCTATATGCCTCGAGAAAACGGCAAGTTGGGATGGCTATTGGATGCGGGGATCAATGCCGACTGCAAACCGGAGAATCTGGAGCAGTTTGCCTTACTGGGATCGATATTTGCTGAACAGGTGCTGGGATATGAGCATCCGAAAGTGGGACTCATCAACATCGGCGAAGAAGAGGGAAAGGGAAATCTGTTGGCGCAAGCGGCCTACCCTCTACTCAAACAAAACAAGCAATTCAATTTTATTGGAAATATCGAAGGTCGAGATGTATTCCTCGACAAAGCCGATGTAATGGTCTGTGAGGGATTCACGGGAAATGTGATCCTTAAATTAGCAGAGAGCATTCACGGACTGGTGCAACGCAGAAATGTGCACGATGAATTTTTCGATATGTTCGAATTCGAGCAATACGGTGGTGTTCCGGTGCTCGGCGTCAATAAACCAGTGATCATTGGTCACGGTATCTCCCATGCCAAGGCCTTTATGAACATGATTCGCATTGCTGAAAAGATGATTGAAAAAGACGTGATCGGAAAGATCAAACAAAGTTTGTTGCCCACTGCATGAGAACGATCCTCGAAAAATTCTTTCCAAAAAAAATTGATGTGGCGGGTCGACTTGCAGAAATCGATCAACACTATAGCGATTGGCTCTCTCAAGGAAAGCCGCTTCCCAATCCACACCGACTCAAACAACAGATCATTCAATTCTA
>JAFMES010000248.1 GCA_017856605.1 Chitinophagaceae bacterium | reverse complement strand
CGGCTGAGGGATGATTGTGATTTTTTGCTGGGCTGGTGCTAGATGGGAAATCATCAGTAAGCTAAAAAGAAAGGAAATGCTTCGCATAATTCAATCAGTTATTGGATAAAGTTACAAGAGATCACGCACAAGCCTTCCATCATTTTAACATCTAATCAAAGGAGAAACGGAGTAATTTGCACCCGCATTTCAAACCAATCAGTCTCTCATTCGTTAATCAAAGCATATGAAAAAAATAATTGCATCGGTACTGTTGCTGGCAAGTGGATTCACCGCACTGGCACAACCCAAGATCGTTGAACGAGCTATCATCAAAGCCAAAACCGAAATCACGTTTCCCGAAAACTTTAGTTTTGGAGGGGGGCCTGGTGGTGGCGGACCCGGCGGCGGTGGTGGTGGCGAAGGCATGTCATTTAGCATGCCGCGGGATATGGAAAATACCATGACCATGACCTATTCTCCGGAGTTCATGAAGATCGAAAACCTATCCGATTTTGGAAATAACGTCGTGATCACCGATCGCAAAAATCAAAAAACAACTACCCTCATCGAAGCGATGGGTCGCAAGACTGGTTTCTATACCAACACAGCAGACGCAGAAGCACAGCGTGCACGTCAGGACTCCATGCGCAAGGCGCGTCGCGATTCGCTTGCTGAATTGGGACTCACCTTCCGCGACAACAAACCTGAATTGGTTTATACTGAAGAGTCGAAAAAAATCTCTGGATTCAACTGCAAGAAAGTCATCATTAAAACCACAGGACAAAACGGACAGGTAACCGAAAGCATCGTGTGGTATACTCCAGATTTCAAGATCGCTCCGGGCTCAATGGCTCCAGCGGCTTCCGGCGGATTTCCCGGTGGAGGTGGCAGAGGAATGTCGATGATGTCGGGCTCTGTACAAGGATTGGAACTGATCGATGGATTTCCTGTTGAATACGAAGTGACCCGCGAAAACGGTTTCAAAATCCATATGCTGGTGCTCAAAGTCCAACTGGATCCTGCCATCGATGAAAAAACCTTTGAAATCCCAAAAGGATTTGATGTGAAGCCGATGAGCAGCTTTGAAAGCCAGGGAGGAATGAGGATGATCTTTAGGAATGGGGGGAATTAAAGAGTTGTGCGTTGTAGGTTGTGGGTTGTATGTTGGTGGTAGCGGAGGGCGTAGAGCATTCCTCGATTGTAAGATCGCATGCCTTCGGGCTGATTGTTAAAGCGAAGAAAGCCTGAATAGAACCAGGTGATGAAGCGGTCGAGGGGACCAAAATATGTTTCAGCAAAGACCTTGTATTCTGCAAGGTCTTTTTTTATGCGCGGAGATAATCGCTCTTTGTTGTTTTTTGCTGCAAGAGAATCTGATCTCCACAAGGCATTGTTGGCGTATAAAAAAAGTTCGAGGTGAGCAGAATACCGAATGGAGCTGTCGACTGAATGCAGTGCTGCTAGATAGCCAATGAAATTGGCATCGCTCTCTTTCGCATATCCCAATTGGTGCGCTACTTCGTGCAAAGCAATATAGGGATGCATGAACGCAGGCAACTTGGAATTGATTTGTGCCTCGCCAGTAAATGGATTGTAATAACCACCATAACCCATGTAATTTCCAAGGATACCAAAGCTGGAGGATTTATAAGAAACCGGACGGTAACGAAGAGATGCGTAGTGAGTGGATAATGAGTCGTACGACTGCTTAATCTGCTCTATACCGATACCAGTGGTAGGTGCCGTTGGAACCCAGCGATTCGCTTCAGTCAGTGAATATTCGGCAAAGGTCTTGATTTCTTCTGCAGTTACCAGTCCCCTGCGCAAACCAAACTGATCTGGAATAGAACGACGATAATAATTGAACCCCCACAGAACGTGAAATGCCAACCACGCTACAGCTAAAACGACTGCAAGTCGCGATAACCGCCTCCATCCATACACCACCAGCCAATATCCTAGCGCGATATACAAAAGATCACCGATGCTGAATGGAATCCAGCCTGTTATGCCTCGAAGTCCAATACCGATGAAGGAGAAAATACAATTTGTGTACCACGAATCGATTGAAGCAGGAAAGTTCATCCACACCCAGCAAAGCACGATGAGCACAACAAGAAGCACATATTTCCATCTAGGGCGTTGATAATACATCTTATAAAATTAGAAAATCATCGATGGATTACCGGAATAAACACAGATTTTATTTAAGACATTGAATCAGTTTTGAATTACCAAACAAATTCTTAATTGAATGCGAGATGGTAAGCTAGAATTTAAAAGAGAGATTTACATTTTCGAAAACCACTTTGAAGAATTCTATAAAAAACAACCCGGAGATATTAAAGAAAAGATTTATTGGATTTTGAGAATAATTGAGTCTCACAAAATTATTGGGAGTCAATATTTAAAATTGGTATTGGATGGTTTATTTGAAATTCGCATTTCAAAAGGAAGAGTTGAAATAAGAGTTTTCTGTTTAATTGATACTGGAAATAGATTAATTTTACTCAATAGCTTTCAAAAAAAGTCTCAAAAAATTCCAAAAGATGAACTCAAAAAGGCAAAAGAGCTACAAAAAAAGT
>JAFMES010000247.1 GCA_017856605.1 Chitinophagaceae bacterium | reverse complement strand
AGGGGCAAGCTCCACCATAATTTTACCCTGCCGGATGAATGGCCCGGAGGGAGGTAGTTATGAACACCTAAGACTACTCACGCAAGTCTCAAAACGCCTACTCGATAACCGGCGTAGGGCCGGGGGTGCTTTTGGCTGACTAGGCTGGGCTCGAACCAGCGACCAACGGATTAACAGTCCGGTGCTCTACCTACTGAGCTACTAGTCAACTAACGTCGTGCCTAGACTTTTTCATATCAATACCACCACCTTGCTCGATAATCCTATTTTTAAGATCTTCCAATGAAATAGGAGCAAAGTCAACACACTCAACACTTACGTTAAAATATCTAGAATCAATTTTTCCATCTTTCAATACTCTTCTATGATGAAGATGTCCATGAACATTACAACCAAATCGTTCAATACTATCGGCATGAACAGGAACATGACTAAAAATAAGACCTGACATTACATGGTATCCTCTGATATCTCTAAAGTGTTTGGTGTAATCACCGAGTTTAAAAATATCATGGTTACCTTTGATGAGAACCTTATCACCATTAAGACGATCGAGAATAGCAAGTGATTTTCTAGCAATGACTACATCGCCTAAATGATATACCTTATCATTTTTTTTAACACGTTCATTCCAGCGCTTAACCATTTCTTCATCCATTTCTTCTGCATCTTTGAAAGGACGAAGAGGAGACCCATCATCACGCTTAAAAACTGTGCAAGTTTTATCGTGACCAAAATGAGTATCGCTTATTAGCCAAGTCGCTGGCATGTTGGTGCCTCCTAACTGAATCGAACAGATAATTTCGGGTTACAAAGCCGATGTTATACCACTTAACTAAGGAGGCTAGTCTTCTTCATATTCTTGTTGATCTAAATTTTCACTAATTGCAAACATTTCATCAATTTCTGTTGGAATGTTGTCTCTTACCCAATCTCCATCTTGTCCAGAAAGTTCATAGTAGTCATCATAACCATCAGTGTACTTACCACAAAAGCACATACCAGGTTCGTAGTAAAACGCTTCTACTTCAAACCCAAGTTCCTCCATCTTACTAAAAACATCTATTGGAGGTGACCAAGCACTGTCAAAAGATAAGTTTACAACATTTTTACTTATAATGTCAAGCTCACCTCCAACATCCCACTTGGTTCCCCAATTGGTGACACAAAATTCATAATTCCAAGTGTTATCAGGCAAAGGAACAAACTCTTCTAAAAGTTTTTCATTTTCAAAAGCAGTAATAGCACGTTGAATCATTGCTGGATCTTCATGTCTCAGCGTAACATTGTTCATGCACCAATTAGGCATTTCTATTCATCCCATGATCTAGTTTGTTCAAAGCTCTTCTCCTTAATTGTCTTTTCCTTAAAGACTTTTCTAGGATTAGAGCACATTATACATTTTGGATTTCCACAATTCAACAAGTTCATTTTTTGGTATCGGTGAACTTGATCATCTTTAAAATGTATTCCATAATTCTTAGCTAACCTTTTTTGCTTCTCTAGAAAATTATGTTTCTGTAACAGCCTTTTGCTGTGCTTCAATTTCGCTTCGTCGTCCATACTTTTCCTTGAAGTCTTTAATTGCAGCCTTTATCGCATCCTCCGCCAAAATTGAACAATGTATTTTGACCGGCGGTAGAGCGAGTTCCTCTGCGATTTGAGTATTTTTAATCGTACCTGCTTCTTCAACAGTTTTACCCTTGACCCATTCCGTAACAAGCGAACTGCTTGCAATCGCTGAACCACATCCATACGTCTTAAATCTAGCATCTGTAATGATACCATTTTCGTCCACCAGTATCTGAAGTTTCATTACATCACCGCAGGCAGGAGCACCCACCATACCTGTACCTACGCGTTTGACTTCTTTAGCAAAAGATCCTACATTACGAGGATTTTCATAATGATCTAAAACTTTTTCAGAATATGCCATTACACACTAAAACTAGAACCGCAACCACAAGTATTGATCGCGTTAGGATTTTTAATGACGAATTGTGCTGAGGTTAAATCTTTTTTATAGTCTATTTCAGCTCCCTCGAGATATGTCATACTCATAGCATCCACTAATACTTTTATACCATCTTTTTCCAATACAAAATCGTCGTCAGCTTGTTTTTCGTCGAAAGTAAAACCATAGTTGAATCCTGAACAACCACCTCCCTGTATAAACACTCTTAGAGCATCAGAGGTGTTTTCTTCTATCATTACTGATCGAATTTGATTAAAAGCCTTATCTGTGATTGATAGCATTATTGTTTCTCACCAAAATTATGTTCAATTACTTTCTGTGAGTAAGCCATGATTTGTTCTTGTATAACTCAATACATTACCAGTACCAAATTGTGACTCACCTAAAAGCTTTGCATGATAGTCGTCTCTAGCAAACACTATAGTTTCGGTAGTCTGAAAATCATTAATTCTTACCCAAAGTTTATATGTGTACAATTGGTCCATAATTACCTCCAAAATGGTATCTTATATATCCCATTCTCTCTGAGCATGGCTTATTGACTCATCGTAGCTGTAACCAATGCAAATATTTTCTATAAACGTTTTCATAAACTCTACTTCAAGGCCAT
>JAFMES010000056.1 GCA_017856605.1 Chitinophagaceae bacterium | reverse complement strand
AGAGTTAGGAGGAAGGCAGTTGCCGACTCCGGCCTCACCGCAAGGCAATGCCCGTACTTCACTCACCACACCTTCTTTGTCCACAATGAACAGTACCACAACCGTACCTGACCTACCGTCGTCCTGGAGCTCGTCGATGTTGCGCTCGATCTCGCGGGTTACGTAGCGGGTCCAACCATTGGCACCACCGGGGAATTCAGCATCGATTTCCACTTTTTGGAACACCTTGTCGTAGTCCTCTTGGGGTGGGGCTTCTACAACTGTACTTTCTACAGGAGGAGCTACGATGCCTTCGTCCTTGGTACCCTCTTGGTTTACTGTACCGATCTTGGTTTCTTCAAGTTTTTCAATTTCTGGTGGCTTCTCTTCTTCCTTCACCTCTTCATCTTTCACCACCTTGGGAGGCGTGAACTTCGCCATCTCCACTTTTGGAGGCTCTGGTGGCTTTGGAGGAGGAGGCGGCGGAGGTTCAGGTTGCTCTTCCTTGATCTCTTCCAGCTGCACTTCTTTGATCTGCACCTGGCCTTTCTTTTGGCCCAGGTCCAACGATGAAATGAAGGATGCCAGCAGGATCAACAACGCTATGGCTGTTGTAATGATCAGCGAAACACGCAACCGTTTGTTATAGCCTGTGCGCAGTTCGTAAGCACCGTAACTTTTGTTTCGTCCCTCAAAGATGAGGTCGATCAGTTCAGTACTTAAAATTTTATTTGCATCCATTGTAATGCTTTTTTAAAAAGATTCAGTTTTCCGATTTTTCCACAACACGTTATTTGATGCCCGCCGCAGCCTCGGTGATCTTCACCAACTGGTATTCCACTGGTGAAATATCTACCATCGCATAGCGCTTGATCTCATTGATCGTCATCTCGTCCAGAATATCTACGGTATTTTTATACGTAGCATCTTCGGTGGGCTTGATGATCATCACCAGATCTTCTGGATTGGTTGATTTCTTCTTGCGAATGATTTCATCGCGGATGGTCTTGAACGTAGCTGTCCGGAAGTTTCCTGGAGCAGCGGGATCCATACCCTCATAGAAGTACACCACATCGTCCTTACCGAGCATGATGGTAAAGGCACCTGACTCCTTTACTTTGTTTTGCTCTTCCGGCTTGTCGACATCCTTGGGCATGAACAAATTCATGGCCGTAGGCTGGGACATGGTCGTTGTGAAAATGAAAAAGGTAATGAGCAGAAAGCCGAGGTCCACCATCGGGGTCATGTCCACTTTGGTCGACAACTTTTTGGCCTTCTTGACGCCTGGACCTTTTTTGTGTCCACCGCCATCACCACCGCTATCAATACTTGCCATAATAAACTTTTTTTACGTTATGAGTTACTTTCCACCACCCATGATCTGCTTCTGACGGGTCTCATACAATGAGGTTCCTATTGGAGCATCTTCGGGAGAAGTAACCAGCAAGAACTTATTCTGGTCATTCACTTTGAATGCACTCAATACATATTTGAAAGCAGGATACTTGGTGTTGTTATCCGATTTGATCAGAAGGTTGAGTTTGCGACCGGAATAGGCCACGAGCGCTTCTCTCACCCAGTAGGAAAGTTCACCGCCTGTAGAATCAGCACAAGGAATTCCCTCCTGCTCTTTAAAGGCTTTTTTAGTGGCTTCATCTTCCTGGTCAAGTGATAGCAGTCCCTTCAATTGACTCAACGGAACACCAACGGTTGGTGCGTTAACGAAATTCTTGATCTCAGCGGGACCTAATCCTAAACCACGGGACTGGTTCACGTTCTGGATCAGTACCTGGCGCGATTGCGGGTTATCCATCGAAATGAAAACCCGTCCTTCTTTGTCGATCGAAACCATGAAAGCATCCTTTTCAGGCAGAACCTGAGAAGACACCGAATTCGGGGTAGTCACCTCAATAGGCTCCTCCGGCTTGAATTTGGTCGCCAACATGAAGAACGACAGAATCAGGAACGCCACGTCCACGAAGGGAGTCATGTCGTTATCCGGACTGTGTTTTTTTATTTTGACACTTGGCATGTTTACCTATTTATTTATACTGAGAGACAAAGCTCTGGGTCAATGTGAAGCCTGACTCATCAATACCGTATGTGATGGAATCGATCTTGGTAGTAAAGATGTTGTACATCATCAACGCAACTGAAGATGTTGCGATACCGAGTGCCGTATTGTAAAGGGCCTCAGAGATACCCACCGCCAATTCGGCTGCAGCACCTGATCCACCTTCTTCTCCAAGGGCAGCGAATGAACGGATCATACCCAATACCGTACCCAACAAGGCGATCAACGTACCCAGTGAAGTAAGGGTTGAAAGGAATACCAGGTTCTTTTGCAACATGGGGAGTTCCAACGCAGTTGCTTCTTCCACTTCTTTTTGGATTGCAGCAACTTTTTGGTCAGTCGACAATGCGCCTTCACCAATCATTTCCTTGTATTTCTTAAGACCTGCTTTCATTACGTTTCCAACGCTTCCTTTTTGCTTGTCGCACTCAGCGATTGCACCGTCCACATTTTTGTTGGCGAGGTGAAATTGTACTTTGCGCACAAACTCAGCATTAGAACCTGTACCAGTCGCTTTGCGGATAGTCAGGTAACGCTCGATTGAGAAGACAACTACCATGAGGAATGCACCTAAGAGAAGCGGTACGATGATACCACCTTCATACATACGATTCCAGGCGCCGATGGGGCCTTTATGGCTGGGCCAAAAACCACCTTCCAAATCGGGCTTTGTGAAGCCAGAAGAATCTCCCAAAATAAATCTCCAGATAACATACCCGGCAATAATACAAATGATTGGAGCCAGATAAGAAATTGCGTTGCCACCACCCTTGGATTGTCCCGATTGGGTTGCCTTTGCAGCTGCATTTGGTTTTGTTTCAGCCATGACGTTTGTTTTTTTGAATTTACAATTACAGTTTGGTTTAAGGTTTACAATGCTACTAAAATAATCCCTGAAATGATACGAACATTCCGAAATTTTTTAGGGCGCAGAGCAAGATAATGAAATTGAGGAAAAAAAACCCGATATTTATCCCCTTACAAAAATTTAATATAATGAACGTGATCAAGCTTTTAGGGTCAGCGTTTCTGATCCTTTCAACATCGTTATTTCAGGCAGATTCTGTAGCGCAAGAAAGAAGGGACAGGCCCACCACGCCTGCGCCAGCGGCCGCTCCTGCTGCTCAGCCCACTCCTCCTGCGGCTCCTCCTGCCATGGCTTCCCGCCCTGGTCCGAAACCGTATAAAGAAATCATTACGGCCAAGGCCAAAAGCAGCAAGGGATTATTTACGGTCCACAAGATAGACGACAAGTATTATTTTGAACTGGACGAAAAGCTTTTCGATAGAGAAATCATGGCCATCACCCGCTTCACTAAAGTGGCCGGTGGCGGCGGTGTTTATGGCGGTGAATTGGCCAACCAGCAGGTGGTCAAATTTGAAAAGGGTCCCGATAATAAAGTATTCATGCGCGTGGTGACCATCATCAGCGTTGCAGATTCTTCACAGCCGATTTATAAAGCAGTGCGCAATTCAAACCTCGATCCAATTGCGGCTTCTTTTGATATTAAGTCGCTCGGAAAAGATTCTTCCGGTGCCGTCATTGAAGTAACTGATTTCTTCAAAGGCGATAACCAAGCAGTATCCCTGAATCCTGCTGCAAAACGCCGATTGAATCTCATGGCATTATTAGGAGATCGCTCCTACATTGAGGTAATTAAAAGTTTCCCCATCAACACAGAAGTTAGAACAGTTAAAACGTTCTCTTCTTCACCTGCTTTAGGTGGTGGTGCTCCCAGTCCCTTCCCAACCACCAGTTCTCTTCCCGCGGCAAGTGCGGCAGGAGTAGTTACCCTGGAAATCAATACTTCATTCATCATCCTACCTGAAAAACCCATGCAGCGCCGTATGAGCGATCAACGCATTGGATTCTTTGCGGATGATTACACCGTATACAGCGATGATCAACAAAAAGTCGAAAACGAAAGCTTCATCGTTCGCTGGCGTTTGGAACCCAAAAAAGAAGATGTTGAAAAATGGAAGCGTGGCGAATTGGTTGAGCCGGTAAAACCTATTGTATATTATATTGATCCTGCCACTCCAAAAAAATGGCGTCCGTATTTGATTCAGGGCATCAACGACTGGCAAAAGGCGTTCGAAAAAGCAGGCTTCAAAAATGCAATCATGGGTAAAGAGTGGCCTGAAAACGACAGCAGCATGAGCTTGGAAGATGCCCGCTTCTCTGTCATCCGTTATTTCGCATCCGACATTGCAAACGCTTATGGTCCCAATGTCCACGATCCCCGCAGCGGTGAGATCATCGAAAGCCATATCGGCTGGTATCATAATGTTATGAGCTTGGTGCACGACTGGTATTTTGTTCAAACAGCTGCAGTTGATCCCGGTGCACGCAAAATGAAGTACGATGATGATTTGATGGGCAATTTGATTCGTTTTGTTTCTTCACATGAAGTGGGACATACCCTGGGTCTTCGTCACAACATGGGATCCAGCAGCAAAACTCCAGTTGAGAAATTGCGCGACAAATCATGGGTGGAAGCCAATGGCCATACCGCCTCCATCATGGATTATGCCCGCTTTAATTATGTAGCACAGCCTGAAGATAACATTGGAAGATCGGGACTCTTCCCCAGGATTGGTGATTACGACGATTGGGCAATCGAATGGGGATATGGATACGGTTCCAGCAATGAAGAAGAAGATAAGAAGCAACGCAATAAATTATACAACGAGCGACTGGCCAAGAACCCTCGCATCTGGTTTGGCACCTATGAATCCGGAAATATGTCGGATCCCCGCACGCAGAGTGAGGATCTGGGCGACAACTCCATGAAGGCGAGTGAATATGGAATCAAGAACCTGAAGCGCATCATGGCCAACCTTCCAGAATGGACAAAAGAAGAAGGCGATCGCTATGAGAACCTCTCTTTGATGTATCGTCAATCAGTGGGACAGTTCAATCGCTATATCGGTCACGTTAGTCGCAACATCGGCGGATACTACGAAACACAAAAAAGTGTAGAACAGGAAGGTGCGGTATACGAGGTTACTCCGAAAGCGGTACAAAAAGAAGCTGTTGCTTTCCTCAACAACCACTTGTTCGCAACTCCTACCTGGATGCTTGATCCAAAGATTCTCGATCGCATCAGCAGTCCCATGAGCGACCAACTGGGCTCGATTCAAGACAATGCATTGGGCAGTGTACTTTCTTCTGGACGCCTCACCCGCATGAGCACAGAAGCAAGAAGATTTTCCAACGCTTACGATATCCCTGAACTTTTCAGTGACATGAAAAAAGGAATCTTTAGCGAGCTGTCGACTAAAAAATCAATTGACGGTTACAGAAGAAATCTTCAAAAGAGCTATGTTGAGCGTATGACTGCATTGCTGGGCAACTCATCTGGCGGTGGCGGAATCACCATCAGCATCGGCGGTGCAATAGCAACTGGTCCTGATCCAAAGAAAACAGATGTGGTTTCTGTTACTCGTGCACACTTGGCCTCACTTCGCAGTGAGATCCAAGCAGCAACTGCAGCAATGCCTGATGCAATGAGCAAGTACCACCTCCAGGATCTTTCCGATCGCATCAAAAATGCGCTAGATCCAAAATAATTCACCACCAGCACACAAAAAAAGGCATCGTACACACGATGCCTTTTTTTATTGCTTGAAAGATGTACTATTCGTAACGCAATGCAACAATGGGATCCAGCTTAGCAGCTTTCATTGCAGGATATAAACCCGCAATGAGTCCCACTGCCGAACAAATCACAATACCAATCGTAATGATGTTCCATGGAATGAAGAATTCTGTGTCCAATAGGCTGCCGACTAAATTTCCAATCATTACGCCCAAAAAAATTCCGATAAGTGCTCCCATGAGACTAATGAGCGTGGATTCAAACAAAAATTGAGAACGAATGGAACCTTTCTTTCCTCCTAAAGCTTTGATTAATCCCACTTCCTTCGTCCGCTCAGTCACAGCAACCAACATGATATTCATTAGACCAATTGCAGCACCAATCAAGGTGATGAATCCAATGGCTCCAGCAGCGGCTGAAATCGTTCCTAATAATTTTATGAATGTCTCCGCTATGCTATCGCTTTTATCGATATAAAAATTATTATCCTCTTCCACATGCAGTGCCCGAATGGGACGGAAAGCCGCTTCTGCTTCACCGATGGCTGTTTCCATCTGGTTGATGTCGTTTACCATCACTGCAATGTTGTACGACTGATTGGGATTCGCATACCGCTGTCGCACATTATTATACGTAGCAAAAATTACATTATCGGCCTGCAAAAATGAACTGGAACCCTTTTCCTTGGTGATCCCAATTACACGGTACTTGTTCTTCCCTACTCGTATCACTTTATCCAACGCGCGCTCAATCTTTGCTCCAAATAACTTATACGCAACGTCTTTTCCGATGATGCAAATATCTCTGCTGCTTTCAACATCGTTTCGATTGAAGTTGCGACCAAATGCAATTTCATATCCATTTAACCGCAGGTAATTTTCATCGCCTCCGTTGATGGCAACGGTGGGATTCGTTTTTTTATTTTCGTAATTGACAACCTGACTGCGGGGACCATTGATACCAATGCTGACGCTGGCAGGAAAATCATACAGCTGTTTGAATTGAGTGGCCTGCTTATACGTGATGATTTTTCCCGTATTGGATTTTTTAACACGCTTACGGGAGCGAGTATCTGACTTAGTTACATTGGCCCCTCGGTCTCCTCCTCCACCGCCAAAAAATCGCCTCTCTTTGAATCGGATACTGAATGCGTTGGCACCCATGGTAGAGAAACTATCGCGCAAACTGTTATTCATTGCCTCAATGGCAGTGATGATACCCACCAATGCCATAATTCCAAATGCGATGATGGCCACGGTGATTCCGGTCCTCAGGCGATTGCCTTTAACGGTCCTCCATGCCAGCACTAAATTGTCCCACCATTTCATTGTTCGAAATTAGTCAATCCTTACAATCAGATGGCAAAACTGTGATGAACGGAAAGATCAAAGGAGGTCCATCAACCAATCGGGATGGATGCCAAGGGCCAGGATCAGAACGGCACATACAATCATGAGCACCTTAAAACTTCCTTTGAAAGCTGGCGTAGCGGCGGATCCCTCACCTGCTTCTCTAAAATACATAGCCTGAATGACCCTGAAATAGTAGTAAACACTGACCGCTGCACAGATGATGGCCAATATCGGCAACCAGTACATGCTACCGCTTTTGAGCACCGAAACTAAAATGAAGTATTTAGCAAAAAATCCAGCGGTTAGTGGAATCCCAGCCAACGAAAGTAGGCTGATGAGCATGACCCCGGCGACAAGTGGCTGCGTTTTGGCAAATCCATTCAAGGCCTCAATTGAATGATCCTTTAACTTGGCCAATACGGCAAAAAGAGTAAGACTTGCAATTGAATACGCCGCAAAATAGAGTATCAGCCCTTGCTTTGACATGAGATTCATTGCTACAATACCCATTACCATGAATCCCGCCTGTGCAATGGATGAATAACTCAGCATGCGTTTCATACTTTGCTGGAAAACTGCTGTGATGTTTCCTACCACTAATGTAAATGCTGCAATGACAGAAAGTAATAACTGCCATTGTCCCTGTATTTTTCCAAATGCCCCATCAAATAATTTCAGGAAAGCAAAGAACGCTGCTGATTTTACAATGGTTGCCATGAAGGAAGTAAATACCGTGGGCGAACCATCGTATACGTCGGGTGTCCAAAAATGAAAAGGAACGGCTGAAACCTTAAATGCCATAGATGCCAGGATCAAAACACCTCCTATGGCTTTGAGCGGCGACATTTCAGTGGCGCCCATGTTGATGCCTTCGAGGTAAAACGTGCCAGAATCGCCATACAGAAACGCAATACCCATCAGCATCAGTCCCGTTGAAAAGGCTCCCATTAAAAAATACTTGAGGGCTGCTTCATTACTTTTCAAATTCGATTTGTCACTGCCTGCCAATACATATAAGGGGATGGAAATGATTTCAATTCCCAAAAACAACATCAAGAGGGATTTCATACCGGCAATGATCGAGATCCCGCTCATCACAAAGAAGATCAACGCATAATGATCGGAAGGAGCTGCAGACAACTCTTCAATTTCAGATCCGGAAAGAAGAAAATAGATCAACAATGCCGCGTGCATTACTGCAAGGAAAATAAAGCTGTACGGATTATAAAAAAGCATTCCACGGGTATCCAATTCGAAAAGGGAAAGTCCCATGTATTCTAGAGCATTGAATATCAATACAGCCATCGCACCCACTACTGCAAGAGCCGTCATGGACCGCTTGTTCTTCGTGAGGAAGCCGGCGTACATCATGAGTACACCCCAAAGAACTGAAACAAGTATGGAATTCATAATCGCGCTCTGTTTAAATGCCAGTTAATTTATTTACAATCAAGGTGACGGTCTCTCCAATCATACTCAAAAAAGGTCCGGGATACACCCCTACAAAAAAGATCAACACGGTTAGCACAACAAATACAAACGACTGCATAGGTCGGATGTCTACAAACCCTTGCGCTACTGTTGCCACTTCTCCATAAAATACATTCTTGACCATATTCAACGTATATACCGCAGAAAGAATGATGCTGATGCCTGCACCAGCAGCCCACCAGGCAGAAACGTCATAGACACCGCTGAAGATCATGAACTCCCCCACAAAGGCATTGGTCAACGGTAGAGCAATGTTCGCAAAGGCAAAAACCAACATAAAGATGGCCAAGTTCGGTGCTTTTTTTGCAAGTCCCCCCAGCTCCTTCATGCTCATTGTTCCAGTCTGTCGCTCAATGAGATCAGCCACCATCCAAAGCGCAATGACATTAATTCCGTGTGTAAACATTTGCATCACCATACCCGTTACAGCCACTTGCTTGAACGTAAAGACTCCAAGAGCCATTAATCCGATGTGTGCAATGGATGAATATGCAATCAATCGTTTGATGTTATCCTGACGAATAGCAATCAGGGATGCATAAATCATACCAACAACTGCTAAAATAAAGACCATCGATTGATGTGCTTTTGCTCCCGCTGGAAGCATGGCAATCAACCAACGCAGTAAACCAAATAATCCCATTTTTACCATGATGCCACTAAGGACCATGGTGACCGGAGTGGGCGATTGCTCATAGGCATCGGGTTGCCACGTATGAAACGGAAACAATGGCATCTTGATGGCAAAAGCAATAAAAAACAAAGCGAATAACCAGCCTTGTTCCTGATTGGTCAATGCGGCATTGTAAAAGTTAACCAGATTGAATGATCCGCTTGTTTTTAAATAGATATAAATGATGCCAATCAACATGAACAGAGAACCGACGAACGTATAAATAAAGAATTTGAACGTTGCACGAATCCGTTTTTCACCTCCCCATATAGATGAAAGAAAATAAACAGGAATCAATGCCAGTTCCCAGAATAAATAAAACACCAGAGCGTCCGTTGCCATGAAGACGCCCATCAGTCCACATTGGGTCAGCATCATTAATCCATAGAATGCATTGGGTTGTTTGTATTTACCTACAGGGATAAACAAGAAAATCAATGGAAATGAAATCGCTGTCAATAGGCAAAGGGTACGAGTCAATCCATCGAGAATAAATGAAAAGCTGGATTCCAGTCCTGGTAACCACACATAGCTAACCTGATTGAGTGCCTGGTGTTTGTTTTCGACATAAAACAAGCTGGTGCCGACTACCGCAAGCGCAAGCAATGAGAAAAAAACAGATACATTTTTTGAAGCTGCTTCAGAACGCATGAAAAAGGCCAGGAGAGCCCCAACCAATGGCAACCATATGAGCAATGCGGGAAAATTATCAACTGCTGCGTACATAGGAACTGCTGTTTAGGGTTTCCAAAACAATTGGAGTATGAGAAAAACAATTAAAGAAACTACCATGATTAACACGTAAGAGCCTACTTGTCCACTTTGTAAAAGCCGTAATTGTCGACCACTGAACTGAACTGCTTTTCCAACACCGTTCACCAGTCCGTCAATTATTCGGTTATCCACCACCTTACCAAGAAATGATGCAAATGCATCCAAGGGTCGCACAATAATTGCATCGTAGATTTCATCTACGTACCATTTATTTGCAAGCAATCGCCCAATGCCGGATTCGGTATTCTCCCCATCGAATTTTTTGCCATACAACCGCGAAGCAAACAGTATCGCGATCAACACCAAGGCGAGTAATGCCCCCATAAGCATCCATTCCACTGAATGTTCAAGGTGATGCGTTTCCGTTGGAGGTGCGATTACAGGTTGAAGAAAAGCAGATAGCCAGTGGGCGTCTTCCATAAATAACGCTGGAATCCCAACCCAGCCGCCGACAATGGACAAAACAGCCAAAGCCATCAATGGGAAGGTCATGGCCAAAGGCGATTCGTGGAGATGCGACCACTGATGATCAGTACCCCGGAAATTACCGCTAAACGTTAAGAAATACAACCTGAACATATAGAAGGCGGTCATCAATGAAGTAGCAACTGCCAACACATAATAAATAGGATTCTTTTGCAATGCTGCAATCAAGATCTCGTCTTTGGAGAAGAAGCCAGCAAATGGAGGAAGACCGGCGATAGCAAGACATCCAATCAAAAATGTAAGATGCGTGATGGGCAGTTTTGATTTGAGTCCTCCCATTTTCAAAATGTCCTGCTCGTGATGCATGGCATGAATTACACTACCTGCACCCAAGAACAGCAATGCTTTAAAGAAAGCATGTGTCATTACATGAAAAACCCCGGATGTATATGCCCCTACCCCAAGTGCAAGAAACATCAAACCCAATTGACTGACGGTGGAATAGGCAAGTACCTTTTTTATATCGTTTTGTTTCAATGCAATGGTTGCAGCAAACAATGCGGTAGCAATGCCGATGATCGCCACCAGATCTTGGGATGCAGGAGCTAAACTATAAAGCACATTGCTGCGAGCAATCATATAAATACCAGCGGTCACCATGGTTGCGGCATGGATCAATGCAGAAACCGGTGTGGGACCAGCCATCGCATCCGGCAACCACGTATATAAAGGTATCTGAGCAG
>JAFMES010000246.1 GCA_017856605.1 Chitinophagaceae bacterium | reverse complement strand
GATTCTTTACAAGACTTGGAAAGCATCAGTGCTTTTTTCCCGGAACGGAACAGAAAAATTTCAACTAAAGAATGGCCTGCATTTCTTGAATCAACCGTTCTTCCTTTTGCTCGTCAATATAAAGTTGATTTTGATAAATCCTTGTTGACGGATTTATTTGAAGGGACTCCCGAAATACGACTCCTCTTGCAAGAAAAGAATGAATACCTGATTTTCATTCCGGTGTTTGTATATCAGGGGTATGAAGTAAAAGCAGGAGATAAAGAAGTCGTCTATATCCCCGATGGCTCACGAATTCGCATGATCCGAAGGGATATAATTACCGAAAGGGGCTTTATTAAAAAACTTTCAGCCCTTCACTCTAATTTCATTCAAGTTGAAAACAGCTTCAATCTGGTATTGAAGGGATCCGATGTCTTAAAAAACAACTGGTTTTTCCTGTTCATTGATGCAATGAAAGACTCGGAAGTCCCGGTACTGGGATTTGAAGAACTTCGAAATTTCCGATTCAATACTGCCAAACCACAAACCCGAATTCAAATCAGTAATGGAGTGGATTGGTTTGATGCAAAAGTTGATATTGTTTTTGGTAATCAAAAAGTAACGATTGAAGAAATCAAGCGTGCGCTTACCAATAAACAGCAATTTGTTCAACTGAATGACGGCACTCTGGGAATCCTTCCTGAAACCTGGTTGAAAAAATATTCTTTGTTCTTTCGTGTTGGAGAAGGAAAGCAGGATCAGCTGCGCTTATCAAAGTACCACCTCAGTGTCATTGATGAATTGTATAATGGAATTGATGAGACTGAAGTAATGATCAAACTGGAAGAGCGGTATGAGCGACTACGTTCATTTAATCGCATCAATGAGGTTGATCCGCCCACTGAACTTTCGCATGTGTTAAGGCCCTATCAGGTAGCGGGATATCATTGGTTGAATTATTTGACTGAGGTAGGTTGGGGAGGAATACTCGCAGATGATATGGGTCTGGGTAAAACGGTACAGGCCCTTTCCTGCCTTCAGTTGTACAAGGAAAAAAACGGGAACATGTCGGCCTTGGTAATTTGTCCCACTACCCTCATGTTCAACTGGGAAAATGAAATAAAAAAATTCACACCCAAATTGACGTATCGCATTCATCACGGTGGAGAACGCGAACGCGATAAATCGATTTTTCAAAAATACGATGTGGTGATCACCACGTATGGCACACTCAGGAGCGATATCAAATTCATAGTAGACAATGCTTTTGATTATGTAGTGCTCGATGAGTCGCAGGCGATAAAAAATCCTCAGAGCAAGGTGACCAAAGCAGCCTGTCTGCTCAATGCGAAAAATCGCTTGTGTATGAGTGGTACGCCTTTGCAAAACAATACATTTGATATTTATGCTCAGATGAATTTCCTGAATCCGGGAATGCTGGGTAGCATGGAATATTTCCGGAATGAATTTGCAACTCCTATTGATAAGTTTGGTGAGAAAGAGCATAAAGAGCATTTACGCAAACTGCTTTACCCATTCATATTGCGTAGGACAAAGGAACAGGTAGCCAAAGATCTTCCCGATAAAACAGAGACCATAATCTTCTGTGAAATGGAGGAAGAACAGCGGAACATTTATGATGCTTACCGTAATGATTACCGCGATAAGATCTTGGGCGTGATAAAAGAACAGGGCATTGATAAATCACAACTCACCATTTTGCAGGGATTAATGAAACTGCGTCAGATCTGCGATTCTCCTGCCATCATGAATGAGAAAGATCAAATGCCCAATGTTTCCGTCAAATTGGACGAGCTCTCACGTGAGATCACAGAAAATATTGGCAATCACAAAGCCCTGGTATTTTCTCAATTTTTAGGTATGCTGGCATTGATTCGTGATCGACTGACTGAATTGGGAGTCAAATATGAATATTTTGATGGAAGCACAACGGCTACCGAACGTGAACGTGCAATACAATCATTTCAAAACAACGATGAGATCCGTGTGTTTTTAATTTCTTTGAAAGCGGGTGGTGTTGGTCTCAACCTCACCGCAGCTGATTATGTTTACATTGTTGACCCGTGGTGGAATCCTGCAGTTGAACAGCAAGCCATTGATCGGACTCATCGTATTGGGCAGACTAAAAATATTTTTGCCTATCGCATGATTTGTAAGGATACGATTGAAGATAAGATCCTTCAATTACAAGAGAAGAAGCGCAATTTGGCGCGTGATCTTGTTGCCGATGATACCGGGTTTGTAAAGAGCCTCACTCGAGAAGATGTTGAATACCTGTTTAGTTAGATCAAACTTTTTATGCTGATATAAAAAGTTGCGAGGATCACTAATCCTCCAAATATTTTCAACCAAAGCGGGTGAAGATAGCTCCCTACAATATCTTTTCTATTTGCCGCCAGTAGAATCAATAGTAATGCCAATGGGAGAATGAATCCATTGAGCGCTCCAACAACAATCAGGGTTTTCACCGGCTTACCCACAACAATAAAAACACCCAAGGCAATCAGTACGAATCCAATCAGCATTGGTTTTTCAGCTTTTTCAAAGTTGTTGGATAACGATCGGAAAAATGAAATTGAGGTATAAGCAGATCCTACAACCGAAGTAATAG
>JAFMES010000245.1 GCA_017856605.1 Chitinophagaceae bacterium | reverse complement strand
TATTCGATGGTCGTACTTGTTAGTTAGTTAGTTAGATTCAAACTGGCGAGAGATGAGAGAAAAAGATGAATATGAGAATATGATTAATTCCGAGATGACATTCTAATTATTCTTACCGAGCGATCGGGCTAGCAGGGAACTACAGCGAGTGGTGTTGACGATGAAAAGATAAGATGAAAAGTGGCTTGATGCATGATCGATGTTGCCATCGACAGCTTCGAGTTTCGTTGTGAGTAAAATGTAGTTGCTGATTAGCTGGTTTGCTGCCCGTCGCCGGCTTACACATAAAAATGGATGAACTGGATATTCTAAAATGCGCGCCGCGATATACATAATCGTTCTACGTACATTTGATTATGACTTGAAAATGTTACAGTACGTAAAGATTGAATTAAATTATAGGATTAGGTTTCTTTGATGTTAATTGAATGCTTTGCTTGCAATGAACCGGTCTCTGCATGCCGTCAATCGACTAATCCGCGAGTTGCATGCACGCTCAACACATGAATGAGCCATAGAGAAGCACGGCTAGCCCATGCGCGCATCAAGCTGTATTTCAAATGGGGAGAAAAATGAATGCCATGATGACCAACAGTTCAATATATAGTTTTTAAATCAATCAATCATGTATTGAAAACTCGACGAAAATCGAACTTAAAAAACGAATTTAATAAGTTCTATTTACTATCTGCGGCGTAGGAATTTTTCCTTCTCATCCAATGGCACTGCAGTGAAACGGATCAAATAACCAATCACCGCGCAGAGAAAATATTTACGTAAATTTGTTTACTTTCCACCACCAGAATCCACCATGGTGCTTCGTAAATCCTTCAAACATGTTTTACTTGAAATCGTCAAAATGGAGCAACAGAACCAGAAAGCCACGGCTAAATTGTGTTTAATGTGCCTCGAACAATTGGTCAACGATTTTGTAGTTTCCAACAACTCACCTGTCGACGATAATCTGAGTGGACTTTGCTAATCATGTTCGCAAAATCTCCTTGCTTTCGGACATAATAACTTTTCGAATGTTTTTCGGGACCATTCTGATATGTTCAATTTTCGGCATCATCGTGTTCCCATTGTCTACATTCAAAGTCACGAAAGCACAACCCAAAATTACGACTGGCCAACACTTCAAGCACGGGACTTCAAGTGAACAGACACAAGGTGACCCAAGTCAGCCAAGCAGGAGAGGGATTTTCTGCCTTAAGTGATTCTGCGCAGTAATCATACTTGTTCCATCAAAAACTTACGTGGAAACCTACGTAGGTTTGGACAAATGGCCGGTCGGAGGTTCGGACAAACGGCCGGCAGGGGTTTCGGACAAATGGCCTTCCGGAGTTTGGGTCGAATGTTCATGAACAACAGCCCAAGTTTTCAATGAACAGCCGACCACCTGAGGTTCAGATGAACTGTAGTGAGGTGTGATTTCAAAGGTTCTCATCCATATTAATCAATAACGGTTCTCCAGGAATTTCACTCTATTTGTTGATTATCTCAATGAATTTATATACGTCCGATTTATATTGGTATTTAAAATGAAATTATTGCTAATTCTGTTAATATCTGAAATAAAATATTTTGCTTAATCTTCGATAAAGAAGTTTTCTGTTTTCATTTTATACATTACATTTTTATGCGTAACAGTGTGTATGGTAACAACAATCATAACAATTTCTATTTAAATTCGGAACACCGTTTTCCTTGTAATAAAGAAGTCAATGAGGAGGAGGAAACACAACAAATACAAGTTCGTATATTTTTTACCTGTTATCTTACATAAATTGGAAACAAAATACTTGCATGCATGCTGAATATAATAATATGTACATATGATTGTATATGACCCGTACTGAATCATGGAGGCCGAGATTCATTCTGCTGATGAACAGACAAACATGTGGTACAAAAATAATACTTTTTCTTATATTTGTCTCCACCAAGGCACAAACATTTAGATAGAGGGATAAGCACTGAAAATACGGTAACACCTCAGGTAATGTACGTATGACTTTTGTTGTAGAAACTCAAGACACTTAGCACATTAGATACGATTTGATCTGAACATGATCAACACTTGCTGTGACAAGGCATTTCTATCGACTTTTGGCTTTTGAGGTTTCTGGTGTTGATATGTATTTGGTGAATAATAGAATACATAGATCCCACGAACGAGCTACACTATCTTAGTAGCAATTGGGAGAGCGAAATTACTTTATTTCGATTGGATTCACTTCAATATCACCTTCTTTGATGTTTCGACTCGCGAAAAACGTAAACACAACTTACGTAAATATTCACTCTGTGCGGTGATTGGTTGTTAGATGTGTGTCCACTGTAGTACTATTGGATGAGAAGGAAAAATTCCTACGCCATTGATAGTAAATAGACCTTATTAAATTTGTCTTTTAAGTTCGATTTTCATCGAGTTTTCTATAAATGCGTGATTGATTTAAACACTTTGAATTGAACTGATGTTCATCATGGCATTCATTTTTCTCCCCATTTGAAAGTACAGCTTGATGCGCGCATGGGCCAGCCGTGCCCAGCCAGCAGAGAGAGAAGCAAGGGCTCTGCAGTGCAATGTAGAGGAGGTTCAACTGATGGACTTTGTTAACAAGTGTAGATGGTCGATGAAAT
>JAFMES010000244.1 GCA_017856605.1 Chitinophagaceae bacterium | reverse complement strand
AAGTGCAAGACCATGATCGCGGTAAGCTGTAATAAAAGGATCTTCCTGGCGCGTAGCCGTCATGCAGCCAGCCGCTAATGCCTCTTGGCCAATGTAGAGGTGACAAAAACCTCGAATTTTTTGCATGCCATAGAGCTGTCCCGCTTTTTCCTCAAATTTTCTGAGCAAAAGCATCATCTCATACCAGTAGTGATACGTCTCTTTAGTGAATTTGGAAGCTGCCATATTGGACAAAAGATTTGTCTTTCAAAAAGTTGTGCAAATATAGTGCGAAAATCTCAAAACCGGGACCTCCAAAGAGGGGTATTCCCTATTTTTACTCTTTGGCTCCAAGCCTCCCTTTTTACGCGTGTTCAGAATCAAAACGATATCGGCTCTCCAATTCAGAAATTATGCTTCTGATACCTTTCATTTTGATGAAAAAGTGACAGCCATTTGCGGTAAAAATGGAGCCGGTAAAACCAATCTCTTGGATGCTGTGCATTTTCTATGTTTGACGAAAAGTTATTTTGGAAAAAGTGATCTTCAATCAGTTCAACACGGCGCTCAAGGTTTTCGAATCACTGGCCTATTTGAGCGTAAGGAAGAGGAAATTGCTGTGGAACTCATTCTTCGAGAGTCTGCAAAAAAAGAACTTCGGGTTGATTCGGAACTTGTTCCAGTTTTTTCACAGCATATCGGAAAGCTGCCGGTAGTGTTTATAGCTCCCGATGACATCAGCCTGATTGCAGGGGGAAGTGAGGAACGCAGAAAATTAATTGATTCATTACTTTCTCAACTTGATGCAGAATATTTGCATTCGTTGATACGATACAATCGTTCATTGCTGGAACGCAACAAGTATTTAAAATCGACTGAACCCTACCATCTGGATCATGCATTGCTGGATGCGTTTGATCAACAACTGGTGCAATGGGGGACACTAATAGACGAAAGACGCAGTGCATTTTTTCAACAATTCATTCCCAAAGTAGCACAGTTGTATGGCGATTTTTCCTCTCAAATGGAACGACCTTCCATCACCCACGTTAGAGGCATTCCGGGAGCTGATTTTTCCGCATTACTGCAATCCGCACGCCAAAAAGATATCTTTAGTCAACGCACCACCATCGGCATTCATCGCGATGATCTCTTATTCGAAATGGATCAACTACCCTTTAAATTGGTTGCTTCCCAAGGGCAAAAGAAAAGTTTATTATTTGCCTTAAAACTTGCCTGTTTTCAACTGTTAACGGCACATAATCAATTTGAACCCATTTTGTTACTCGACGATGTTTTTGAAAAACTCGATGCCGATCGATTGAATCAGCTTTTGAAGTATGTTACCAAAGAAAATAATGGTCAAGTCCTATTAACTGATACGCATGCAGATAGGATGCGGCATGCCTTGGACAATATTTCTGTACCTTACCAATCGATCACAATTTGACAATGCCCGACGCAATTTCTTTTGGAGATGCTTTAAAAAAGTTCCTGGAATCCAGTAGAATGAAATCCAGAATGCAATCCCTCACCATTGAAGAACATTGGGAAGCCATTATGGGGGAAACTATCGCACGTTATACGGATTCAATTGAGCTTCGAAATAGCGTACTCTTCATACGAACATCTGTTGCCGCCTTGAAAAACGAACTGGCTTTTCAGAAAGATCTTATTCTCCAACGGGTCAATGAATCCATGGGAGAAATCGCTGTGAGGGAAGTTGTTATTCTTTGATAGCAAATGGCTCTAAAAGATCTCCTCTACCCCATTTGCCTAAAATGACTCCTTGTTGAAGCTTATACAGCGTGGGATTGGATCGCGCAGCTGTTTTTATTGCAACTAAATCTCCTTTATAAACGGGTAGCTGAATCTTAGATTGATTGAACGCATTAGCAACGTCTTCGTATTGAGGCGTAATCACAATAACTGGGCGATCGTTATTGATTGACCAGGAATTAATTTTTTGTATAGCGTTTATCCAACTAAAAGATCCGGAGTCTATTTTTCGAATAAAAATCACCCACATTTCTCGCGGATCATTCAGAATTTCAGAGGTGGTATCTACCCCTTGAGCTGTCATGATAACAAAATCCTTTATAGCAGGTTCCGCATTCCCTTTTCGGATCAGTTTGTCATAGCGGCGAACAAAAACATAAAGGCTATCGTTGAAATCTTCAGGAAAATGTTCGGTATCAAATTCAACCTCTTTTCCCTCTTTTTGGTACACAAACGTGATCACGGTGCTATCCGGGATGGCAGTTGCGGGAATCTTCATTTGTTCGTTGATATCTGCACCTTTTTTGTAAGGAAGGCAATCGAGGGGAGGCAAATATTCCAGCGCATAAAATTGCAAATAAATCGTTGCGATGGTGGAAGCGATCAGTAGAATTGATGCAGAACGAGCATGTAAAGAGGAAGTGATGTGGTTTCGTTTTATCAGCAGCCAGGAGACGATGACTAGTAGAATCAAGTCTTTTGTAAATGATTGCGCGGCTGTTAATGGAATGCAGTCGCCAAAACACCCGCACTCTTTAACCTTTCCGGAAAGCACCGCATACCCTGTGAGGAAGGTAAAAAAAACGATGAGCAGAAAAATCAACCAACTGAAGACCTTGAATTGCCATCCTATTATGATGGCTACTCCTGCTATGATCTCGAATGTGATCATCGCAATTG
>JAFMES010000243.1 GCA_017856605.1 Chitinophagaceae bacterium | reverse complement strand
AAATTAACATTTAATTATATAAATGCAAGTTTTGATGGATAATTATTTTGATGTGCCCAGTAAGAAGTAAAATGTGCGCCGAAAGAAAGAAAATAGAAGATAAAACGTCTAAGATTTGAGGTGATCAACTTAATCAGTTTATATGCTTATCTTGAGCGCATGCGATTCCACAGGATAGTACCGCTGCTTGTTTTCCAGATTGCAATAATTATCCCTGCTTTTTCTGAGACTCGCGATACGTTGGGCACCAACAGCCTACTCTACAGCGGAACCGAATACATCAAGCAATTCAATCAATCCAAAGGGACTCCTTTTTTCCCCACTTCCTCCAATACAGGCGCCGTTTTATACCATGGTAACCGTTATGAAAACATCGACCTGCTCTACGATTGCCAGGATGATTGGGTGATTGTACGGGATGCACAGGGTTTACTGAAATTGCGACTGGTCCGCGAAAAACTGGAAGCATTTGAGGTGGATAACCACTCCTTTGTAAAACTCAAGTTGTTGACCCGAGAGGGAGAGTTTTATGAAAAGTTTTTTGATGGCAAACGCATGCTGCTCATGCAATGGAAAAAAAATCTGGAACTGGATTCCAATGAACAACCGGTATACGAACTCCGGAAAACGTTGTTTGCCCTCCAAAATGGCGTAATCATTCCATTGGATCGCTCAGATGATCTTTACACCATCGATCCCATCCATAAGCGAGAACTGAAAAAAGTTTACCGGGAAAATAAACTCAACTTCAAAAAAGACCCGGTTAAGGCAGCCCTTGTGTTCATCAAAGAAATCGAAAAGAACAATTGGTGAGAAAATTCTTGACGATATGTGCATTTCTGATTTTATCGCAATACGCTAAAAGCCAGCAGCAGTCGCCGTTTGACAGCCTGATCAACGTTCTGGAACAGCGTTTTTCCGTGACGTTTTATTACGATAAATCTCAAACCAACGGTCTGAGTATTCCAGCAGCATCTGGCAACCTGGATCAGGTGTTGCAGGCTACGTTAGAGGGGACCGGTTTGGGTTTTTACCGCGACTATTTCAATCGTGTTTTCATTACCCGAGGCTCAACACCCCTGTTCACTCCACTGGCCAAGGATTTTTTCAAACCGGAAGCCAACCGAAAACCGGATAGTACATTCATCTCAAAGCCGGAAGAAACCATCACACCGACCGAAAACAAAATATACATCATCGGATCCAAGGGAGGAGCAGGAACTACTGCTGTCATATCGGGATATGTCCGGGATGCCCGAAATGGTGAACCCCTGGGCTCAACCTCCATTACCCTAGAAGGAAGCCAGGCCGGCGTTTCTACCGATGCATTTGGATTTTATTCAATAACCGTCCCAAAAGGTCGCCAAACCCTGCGCATCAGCGGTATTGGAATGAAAGAACTCACGCGTCAACTTAATGTTCAAGGCAACGGAAAGCTCAATATTGAGATGCAGGAAGAAGTGCGAAGCCTCAAAGCCGCCGTGATCATCGCACAAAAACAATCCAACGTCCGAGGCATGCAAATGGGTGTTGAACGCTTGAGCATGAGAGCAATCAAATCCATTCCTGCGGTTCTCGGTGAGACAGATATCCTGCGCTCTTTGCAAACCCTTCCAGGTGTTACCACCGTCGGTGAGGGTACCGCTGGTTACAATGTTCGCGGGGGAGCTGCTGATCAAAACCTGATCTTGCTGAACGACATGACCATCTTCAATCCCACTCACCTTTTTGGATTTTTCTCTGCCGTCGATCCGGAAGTGGTAAGGGGACTTGAACTGTATAAAAGTGCAATTCCAGAGCGACTGGGAGGTCGAATCTCTTCCATCATGGATATCAGTACCCGAGATGGAAATTCAAAACGTTTTACCGCAAGCGCAGGAATTGGTCCCCTCACCAGTAAGTTCACCGCTGAAGGTCCCCTTGGATCTAAAAAAACCACTTTCCTGGTCGGAGGTCGCACTACCTACTCCAACTGGTTCATGAGGTACTTACCCAACAGTTTTGGAAAGAGCAAAGTGGGATTCAGCGATTTGATGCTGCATCTTTCCCATGAAATTTCTGAAAAAGATCACCTTTATTTATCCGGATACATCAGTCAGGATATGTTCCGACTCAATCAAGATTCTACGTACTCTTACTCCAATCGGAATATTCGTGTAAAATGGAAACACAACTTCACCGATAAATTTTACAATGTGCTTTCTGCCGGTATCGATGAATATTCTTACTCCGTAAAAGGTCGTAATAATCCAAAAGATGCATTCGATCTGGGCTTTGGTATACGGCAGATCAGTGCTAAAAGTGATTTCAAGTATGCACCAAGCAATCGCAATGAAATCAACTTCGGATTTCAATTCATTCAATACGATCTGAATCCGGGTTCGTTGGAGCCTGCTGATCCTCAATCGGTAATTAACCAAAAAATCATCCAGAGAGAAAAGGCAAGTGAAACATCCATCTATCTGGGCGATCAATATCGACTCAACAACAAACTTTCTGTACAAGGGGGAGTGCGATACAGTTATTACCGAACCGGTGGTCCACGTCAATCGTATATCTACCAAGATGGCAAGCCACGGGATCCGAGTACGATTGTGGATTCAGTTACATTCAATGCAGGACAATCCATTCAGACCTATCATGGTCCTGAAGTGCGCGTATCTGCTC
>JAFMES010000055.1 GCA_017856605.1 Chitinophagaceae bacterium | reverse complement strand
GCCCTTATTCTATCCGGAAAAGCAACTTGGTCAGGGGAAGTTTCTTTTGTTACAAACGGATTAGCGGCTGTTTTCATTCCGCCACAAACTGAATGGAAGATCGAAGTGGATCAGCCAACCCAACTTTTCGTTGCCAGTGTACCCAGTCTTACCTAATTAGTCGTGTGGAGAAATTGGTTCATTTTTCAGCCGGTCGGATGAGCGAATAATTGCTATTTTTGTGTCAAACCCCATTACATGAAGGTGTCAAAAAGTACATGGATTTCGTTTGCGCTCTTGATCCTAATAGCAGCTTTGTATAGAGCTATTCCTGGACGTCCTTGGGGGTTTGCGCCTCAATTGGCTATGGCCGTATTTGGCGGAGCCGTTCTTTCCCGAAAACTTTCATTCACCCTGCCGCTTTTGTCCATGCTCGTTTCAGATATCTTTTATGAAATACTATACATCAATGGATTGACACCCATTTCAGGTTTCTATGATGGGATGTGGTTAAATTATGTGCTTATTCTTTCGTTAACTACCGTAGGCTTTTTCACAAATAGCAAGAGTGTTCTTTCAATTGCAAAAAGTGCATTGGTAGCACCAACGCTCTACTTTTTTGTTTCCAACTCACTCACGTGGCTAGGAAATGGTGGATATCAACGTTCAAGGGATTTTTCTGGGTACGTTCAAACCTTAATCGACGGAATTCCATTTTATACCAATAGTCTGTTGGCGACATATGTATTCTCTGTGTTTCTGTTTGGCACCTATCACTGGGTGGCTAAAACTCAACTTAAATTGAGTTAACGTATCCTTTATCTTCTAAGAGGTGTTGTGCGTCTGCTGCTGAGGTAGCCAGTTCATCGCAACGTTGGTTATAGGGATTGCTGGAGTGGCCCTTCACCCAAATGAATTTTATACTATGATGTTGCGCCAGGGCATGATAGCGCAACCACAAATCTTTATTTTTCTTTCCTCCTTTAAAATCAGTTGCAATCCACTTATCCAACCATTTTTCCATAACAGCTTGAACCACATATTTACTATCTGAATAGATTTCAATATTCAGCCCCTTTCTATTCAGTGATTCCAGTGCTGCAATAACGGAAAGCAGTTCCATGCGGTTGTTTGTGGTCAATTTGAACCCTTGCGATAACTCCTTTGCCTGGCCCTTCCACATAAGAATACAGCCAAATCCACCTCTGCCAGGATTCCCTCTGGCTGCTCCGTCTGTGTAAATTGTTAATCCATCCGCGTTGATCATTCCACGATGCTTACCTTGATGGTATTGGTTGGGAGATGCAATTCCACTGGAGTACTTCCAGTATGCACTACCACTTCGCCTCGCTTAACGAAGCCTCGCTCTTTCAAAATTTGAATTTGATCAGCGATAATTTGATCGTATCCTTCTTCTTCTTCGTAGAAGAATGCTCTTACTCCCCAGCTAAGGCTGAGTTGATTTACCAGGCTTCTCTCCTTTGTAAATACATATATGTAGGATTTTGGACGGTAGCTGCAAATAGTAAATGCGGTATAACCGGATTGTGTCATCCCTATCAATGCATCTGCATTTGTATTTTCTGCAAGCTTACATGCGGTGAGGCATACTGCATCGCTGATGAACGTAGGAGAGTGAGGAAGCGGTTTTATGTCTTCGTCTCTGTTGAAATTGTATTCTGATTTTTCTGCTTCGATGATGATTTTTCTCATCGTTTCAACTACCAACGCAGGATGTTTTCCGGTTGCGGTTTCTCCACTGAGCATGACGGCATCGGCTCCTTCCAGAACGGCATTCGCTACGTCAGTACTTTCACTGCGATTGGGTTTTACGCGATCGATCATGCTCTCCATCATCTGGGTAGCCACAATGACCGGTTTTGCCCTGTGGAGGCACATGCGAATGATTTTTCGTTGCACGAGTGGAACGCGTTCGATTGGAATTTCAACTCCAAGATCGCCACGAGCAATCATCACGCCGTCCGATTCTAGGATGATTTCCCTTAAATTTTCTAATGCCTCTGGCATCTCAATCTTTGCAATGACTTTTGTCTTGCTATTCTGATTGCTTAAAATATTTTTTATTCCAATAATATCATCAACCTTACGGACAAATGAAAGAGCTACCCAATCTAATTTTTCTTGTATAATAAAATCTAAATCATTCAGGTCTTTTTCTGTTAGTGCCGGTAGAGAGATTTTTGTATCTGGCAGATTGAGGCCTTTTTTTGATGAGATGATTCCGCCCAACTTAACTTTCACTTTTACATCGCCATTGGAGCAGATTTCATGTACAATTACTTCAATTTTTCCATCATCAATCATGATGGTATTTCCTAATTCCACATCGCCGGCAAGATTGGGATACGACACATAAATTTTTTCTTTGGTACCAACCAGTTTTTCGTTGGTTAATGTGAGTATATCCCCTTCTTTTACGGGCAGCGAATTATTTTCAATTTCGCCAACCCTCAATTTTGGACCTTGAAGGTCGCCCAGTATTGCTATATTATACGGTTCCTTCTTGTTGATGGTGCGGATATGATCGATAATTTTTTTCTTATCCTCATGTGCGCCGTGTGAAAAATTTAATCTAAAAACGTTTACACCCGCTTTTACCAGTTCCAATAACTGATCATAGGATTCACAAGCAGGACCAACTGTAGCTACAATTTTGGTGCGATGTATGGAATGCTCATTGCCCGCTTGATTATTCATTTCAGAGTGAAAATACTTTCCAATGTTTAAGCTCATAACAGGGAATTACGTTTAGCTTGCAAGGATTTTTACAATTTTTAGCCATTCTTCGCTGATGCGTTGCTTGGCTTTAATTGCTTTATCAAGGGGCGTAAAATGCATTTTATTGTTCACGATACCGACCATCACATTTATCCTTCCTTCTAATAGGCATTCAACAGCAGAATAGCCCATGCGACTGGCTATTAGACGGTCCATACTGGTAGGGGAGCCTCCGCGCTGAATATGTCCTAAGATTGCAACTCGAATATCGAATCCAGGTATGCGCTCCTTAATTAATTCAGCTAAATCGTTTCCACCTCCAAAATCATCACCTTCAGCAACTACAACAATATTGACCAGTTTTTTCCTTTTTTCTTTTTCCTGCAATGAAGCCAATACTGCTTCTACATCTGTTTTCTTTTCTGGTATTAAAATATGCTCTGCACCCGTACCGATTCCACTATGCAGTGCTATGTATCCAGCATCTCTTCCCATCACTTCAACGATGAAGAGACGGTCATGCGCATCAGCAGTATCTCTGATTTTATCTATTGCTTCAATTGCCGTATTCACAGCTGTATCAAAGCCAATAGTGAAATCAGTCCCGGCAATATCTTTATCAATCGTTCCCGGTATCCCGATGCATGGGATATCGAATTCATTGGAAAAAATTTGTGCTCCCTTAAATGAGCCGTCACCTCCAATTACTACAAGTCCATTGATGCCGTGACTTTTTAAATTTTTATATGCTTTTTTTCTTCCTTCAGGAGTAAGAAATTCTTTACACCTTGCAGTTTTGAGGATAGTACCACCCCGTTGAATGATGTTGGCAACGCTTCTTGATTCAAGCTTTTGTATGTCGTTGTCTATCATTCCAGCATACCCTCTGGTGATACCAAAAACTTCAAGTCCATGAAAAATTCCAGTTCTGACCACTGCCCTGATGCAGGCATTCATCCCTGGGGCATCTCCTCCGGAAGTCAGTACTCCGATTTTTGTTACTTTTTTTGCCATTTTTTCGGTTCTAATCCAACTCGGTGCAAGGCAAGCATTGTGCATTTGCTAATCATAGCGTAGCGGTCGCAAATCTAACGAATTATAGCCAAATGATATGAAATGGATTACGGCCAATTTTTATCATTTTGATAAGTAAAAGACAGTTTTGAGTGAAGGATTTTCAAAAAATTTGACTTAAAGCTAGATTAAATTCAGTCGGTTGATAACCTAATATTCTTTTTGCTTTTTCAATAATAAAGCCCGTTTTCTGAGGTCGTTTTCCCAATTGGGAAAACGTGCTGGCATCTACTGGCTCGATCAGTCCAGTGTCTAGGCCCAAATGGTTGGCAACACGCAGCGCCATCTCGTAAGGAGAAAGCCGTTCTGAGCCAGAAATATGAAATATCCCCTGAGCACCTTTTTCTACGGTAAGCAGGATCCCATTGACAAGATCTGGAACATAGGTGGGCGTCCTGATCTGATCCTGAACAACTTTGATGGGGCGATGAGCCTGAAGATTTTCACATACCCAATGAATAAAACTGCTTCTTTGAATTGGTCCTTTTTTCCCGTACAGCAAAATGGTTCGGATGATTGACCAATGTAGACCGCTATTCATTACATGCATTTCTGCCAATTCTTTTGTTTGACCATAATAGTTCACTGGTGAAGTGAGATCAGTTTCTTTATATGGGCCATTTTCTCCGTTGAAAACAAAATCGGTAGAAACGTAGCAGAACCGTGCGTTGATTTCCAATGCAGCATTGATCAGGTGAACGGTACCCTCCACATTGGTCTTATAGCAAGTGCTTTTTTGTGCTTCGCATTCATCTACCTGAGTCATTGCGGCACAGTGAATTATTGAGTCGGGTTGAAATGAAGTCAAAACTTGATTGACGTTTTCTTCATCAGTTATGTCTAGACTTTTATAGACGCACCGATCGTGAAAAAGATGATTACTAAGTCGATTTGGACCTTTTGCGCTTGCACAAATTGAATGCGAGGAAGTCGATAACTTCTCTGCCAGCCAGGAGCCGACCATACCATTGCAGCCGGTAAGCAGGATTCTCATGGGTTCATTACTCACCCAAATGTACGCTTTCCCAGTTCACCTTGAATCGCAAAAACATATCTTCTGCGTACCAGTTCTCTTTTCGAGTTTTTTTAATTACCGATTGATGTTCAGCCCTTTTGTAGGCAAATTCCTGCATCGCATCCGAGGATTTCCACATGCTAAATGTAGCCTGTTTTATGAAAGGGATCTCTCCAACCCCAACAGAATAGATCAATCCCTTTGCGCCTTCCATTGTCTTAGCTACCCCAGGTACAGCCTTCCAAAATGCAATAAGCGATTGAAATCGTATTGTGGCCCTGGTCAATACTGCAATGGGTTCAGTTGCTTCTGGATAGTGCACGGTCGGTCCACTTATAAAAGTTTTTCCATCCCAACTGCCGTGACCGTTAAATGGGGTAAGTCCAATGATTCGAACTTGGTTACAAAAAAGCCTAATCCAGTTCATGATGAATTTACCCAGTATTCTAGTAGAGGTGGTGTCATTCGGGTCAAGCCATTTTTCACGCGCAAAGATCATAATCGACCATTGCTGAAGGTCAGGCGTAATGTCAAAGGTTCCATTCTTTCCGCACCCCATCAACTTATAGAAATATATTTTTCTGTTCACGAACAATGGAATATGAAAGAGCGCCATCGAAAAGAAGCCTAAAAAAAATAGGTATGCAGGATAGCGTGCAACTAGTAATAAGCAATGAATTTGTTGCTTATTGGCAAGATCCGAGTTGGTTAAAACTTGTTTTTCCACATCATGCTTTCAATAGGGCGATCAGGCTGGCCGCTGTACTTGGCATTAGCTTTCTGATTGTATTTGGTTTTTATTTCCCCTTCAACCGGGAAATAGATCAATTGCCCGATTGGCATTCCGTGGTATACTTTGACCGGCTGTTTCACTGAGATTTCTAATGTCCAATTTCCACAGAACCCTACGTCGCCTTTACCAGCAGTGGCATGGATATCAATTCCAAGTCGACCTGTTGAGGATTTACCTTCTAAAAAAGGGACGTGTTCATGCGTCTCGGTGTATTCGAGTGTAACACCCAAATAAAAAATATGAGGGTAGAGGACAAACCCATTATCAGGAATCTCGAAATATTCAATTTGATTATGCTCTTTAGCGTCAAGTATATGGTTCTTATACGTAGCTAAGCATTTACCTAAATGAACATCATAAGAATTACTTCCTAAGCATTCTTTGTTGAAAGGACTAATTTTAATGCTTCCTTTTTCCATTTCTTCCAAAATGCGCAAATCAGACAGTATCATTTTTCTTCTTTTGGAGTCCCGAAATTCGTGATTGGCAACTTTAGCAATGATAAAGTTTTTCCACATAATGTAAACAGGCGACTTCTATTCCGCCTATCTTTAAGTATGCCGTTGATCTGGACATCACTGCAAGAAGACCTAAAACTGGGAGTTTGGTCCATTGAAGAGGGAGAGGAGGCTTTTGCTGATTTCTACCAGTGGGTTGATGCTAACCTTCATCCTACCAGAAAGATTCAACAGCTAGCGTGTAGGGCATTGTTGCATGAACTGGATCCTTCTTTTCCGTTTGAACAATACGGGTTAGGACAAAATGGTAAGCCACTGCTGTTAAACGGATACTGTCACTTCAATCTTTCTCATACCACCCAATATGCAGCAGCCATTGTATCCAACAGTAAGGCTGTCGGGATTGATGCCGAACGGATCAGTGATCGTGTTCTGCGTGTACAGAAAAAATTCTTACATAATACGGAGTTGCATTTCCTCAGTTCGCTACCTCCTTCTTTGGAGGTTTCGTATGCCACGATGTTTTGGTGCATCAAAGAAGCAGTTTACAAATGGTGGGGTAAAGGGGGACTGGATTTTGCGGACGACATACGAATTGTCCCGCCTGCAAATGAACATCAATCGGCCATCGCCGTATCATTAAAAACAATTCCTGGGATGCCATTACAACTCAACTGTTTCCAGCTGGAAGACCATTGGATTGCCTATCTGGCACACTGAAAAAGCTATTTCAGCGATGCCTGCAATTTTTCGTTGAGCGTAACGTAATCAGGATTTTTTGCAGCCTTTGCTAAGTCCAATGATTTTGAAGATGCTGCCATAGCCTCCGACTTTTTTCCAAGTAGAGAAAGGCAACGTGCTTTTTGGTACCATACCCAGTAAGCAGTGGGACTTTGAGCCGATGCTTTTTCGAGCCACTCCGCTGCCTTATTGAGATCTTTATTATTATCTAGGTAATACATCGCCGCATTAAAGTAGGGACGATTATCTGCATTCATCAGGTTGTCGATTTGGGCCATGATTTTGCCATCAAGATCAACTCTAACTGGAAGTATTACTGCCGTTTTTTCCCAGCTGATTACAATATCAGCTGAATTGGTTTTTACATTCACAATTGAGATGGTAAAGGTCTCTACCGGTGATGAAACCACGGTAGGTTTTACTGCAACCCGCACTACGTCTTGCTCTTGCTTATATGCTGAGGGGGAGGTTACATCCACTTGCTTGGTAATGATCAGCGTCCATTCATTTTTGCCGGGAATAGAGAGTAGTCCATATTTGCCAGGAGCAATTTTTTTATCACCTATCATTACTTCTTCTGAAAAGGAAACTGTTGTTGCATTGTTTGCTCCAGTTCTCCATACTGCATCAAAAGGAACTAAGTCGCCAAATATTGCTCTGCCTTTCGCATTGGGGCGTGAGTAAGCGATCTCAATGGTCCCCAGTCCAAATTCCTGCTTGATGGTTTGTGAAGTGGATGCCGAGGGCACACGAAGTGATTGAGCAAGTGCAGCATTAAACATCATGAGCAGGGCAATAGGGAAAATAAGCTTTTTCATATTCTAGGTTTAGTTTAATTGTTTCTTTAACGTTCTGTCAAACCAAAATGTTCCCAATGGAAGCCAAGCCGCAATAAAAGCTTGTAAAAATAGCTTGAAAGGCCAGTTTCGTTCAATTTTAACATAATATGCCATTGCGACGTAAGACACAAACAGTGCTCCGTGGGCCCATCCTACATAGGTTACTGCAAGAGGTTGCCCGGCCATATACTTGAGCGGCATTGCTATGAGCAGTAGTATCAGGAATGAAATACCCTCCGCGATTCCAATTTTTCTCAATGCATGAATGGTCCTGTTGTCCATGGTTGCAAATGTAAGGGCTTTCTATTTTTTTCTCGCAAAACCGGGATGAAAGCGGTGTAAGGTATCTTTTAAGAAATTCCTATCCAAGTGGGTGTATATTTCTGTAGTGGTAATACTTTCATGTCCCAACATCTCTTGAACGGCTCTTAAGTCGGCGCCGCCTTCAACCAAATGTGTTGCAAACGAATGCCGGAAAGTATGGGGTGAAATACTCTTCTTAATGCCCGCTTTTTGCGTCAGTCCCTTGATGATGTAAAATACCATAACCCTGGAAATTCCATTCCCCCTTCTATTTAGAAAGACAATATCTTCTGATCCCTTTTGTATGGGTATATGAACACGAACCTGTTGTGTATAGATTTGTAGGTGCTTTATGGCCTCTTGACCAATTGGGACAAGTCGCTCTTTATCACCTTTTCCAATGACTCGAATAAATCCTATCTCTAAATACAAATTCGATAATTTGAGTTGGATCAATTCAGTCACTCGCAATCCACAGCTGTACAGGGTTTCCAGCATAGCCCTGTTGCGCTGACCCTCTGGCTCACTCAAATCAATAGTATTGATGAGTACATCAATTTCCTCAAAACTCAAGGTATCTGGTAAGGCGCGTTTCAATTTGGGAGCTTGAAGTAGGAGGGTAGGATTGGATGTTGAAATACCTTCTTGAAGGCAATACGTATAAAATGATTTTATCCCGGATATGATTCTTGCTTGTGAACGTTCACTCAGTCCCATCTTCGCAATCCAATGAATGAAGGATTGCACATCCTGAAATGTGACATCAGCCGGACCGATTTGTTTATCCTGAATCTGCAAATATTGTGTTAGTTTATCTACATCTGCAGCATAGGAATCCTGTGTGTGCTGTGCCATTGACTTCTCAAGTCGTAAATGCAAGGCAAATCCCTTTTTTGCGCTTTCCCACATGGATATAAAATAAACTATTTGATGGGCGAATTGTGTTACTTTCGCCACTCAAATTTACGCTTAAATCATACCCTAACTCGTGATTATGTGGAGTAAGTTAAACTTCAAAAAAGAGGTCAAGAAAAAATCCAGATCCATGCGGCTCTTTCTGAGTCGTTTAACAAAGAATCCCCCGAGGGGATTAGACGCAAAAGCCGAAGCACGTGAGGCTGAAGTTTGGAAGAAAGTCGAATGCTTAAACTGCGCCGCATGTTGCAAAGAAATGACTCCAACGTATACAGCAAGCGATATGAAACGAATTGCTGGGCACCTTGGGATTTCGGTAGAAGCCATGAAATCAAAATGGTTAAAGCTTGATAGAAATGGCGATTGGGTCAATCGATCTACACCCTGCCAGTTCCTTGATCTAAAGACCAATAAATGCAGAATCTATGCAATTCGGCCATCGGACTGCAGCGGATTTCCTCATCTCTCAAAAAAGAAAATGGTTGATTACTTGCATGTACATCATCAAAATCTTTCTACCTGTCCTGCAACTTTTTTAATGGTTGAAAACTTGAAAAAAAGTCTAGATAACCAATAGGCTAGAAGGGATATCCTATGGCAAATTGAAATACAGGTCTACTCCAGACATTATTTACGAACCAGCCTCCTTCGGAGGTAGAGAAAAATTTGAGCGCATTTGCATTTCCGGAGTTGGCTGGACCATAGCGGGGATCTTTAATCGGAAATCCTAAATCAAAGCGCAACAGGAAATAATTAAAGTCCAATCTTGCACCAAATCCACTGGCAATTGCTAGGTCTTTACCAAGTCTATCCAATCGAAAGCCTGCATTATTCAAAGTTTGATCCAGGTCATTTCTAAACCAGATGTTTCCAATATCGGTAAATACAGCTCCTCTCATCCAAAAGCCATAAAATGGAAACAAATTGAAGCGGTATTCGATGTTCGCCTCTAATTGTATGTCTGCATATTTATCATTGAATCTGCCATTGGCCACTGTATCATAAAAAATATTGGATCCAATGCCCAATTTTCGAAGTGACCAGCCTCGCATGCTGTTGGGTCCCCCTGCGGTGTAACTCTTAAAAAAGGGTAAAGTGACCTGACCTTTTCGCGAGGCGGTTGATAAAGCGTATCCCATTCCTGCAAATGCCCGAAAGTTCAAGCTGCTTCGTTTGTAATTGATTATGTGCTTGAACTCGGCATCCAGTTTTACAAAACGATAAAGATTACTCAAGTATTTTCCTGAACGGGTTTGTTCATAAAAGAGGGCACCTGTCAATAATCCACTTTCCTCCCCATACAATTTTAAAAAACTAATGTTTCTTGTCCCGCCTGGATTCAAATTCCGATTGAACAGGAAGCTTGAACCAATTATTAGACCATTGTTGTAGGTGTATAAGAGTAATGGGAAATCCTTTATTGATTCAATGAAAAGGCTATCGGGCCGGAACTGGGTAAATTCTAAGTTGATGGGTTTAACCTGCCAGGAAGTATTTGGATTAGGTTTCCACTCGTATCCGATGGAGGTGTTGAATGAACTCAGCTTGAAGAAACGGAACCGATCGATGTAGGAAACATCTGCGGAAGCGACGGTTCTGGCCTGCTGAAATCTTGATTTCCAGCGATCGCTGATGGGGGCCAACATCCAAGGGAAAGTGAGTCGGTTACTGAGGCTAATTTCTCCAGTGAGTATTTTCTTGAAGTTGTTGAATTCGATACCGGTCCTTAAGTTATTTTCAAGTTGTATCGCCCGTTTGCCAATGTTTCTATTTCGTAAAGTAAAATTGTTGGCTAATCCCACTCTTCCGCTTCCTACTTGAATCATTTGAGAAGAATTGATGATGCTGCTTCCTTCTAAATCGATACTAAAGAACTGTTTTTTCGCAGGTTGCATGCGCAAAGTGTAATTGATGCTTTTTGTACTATCAATTGCATCTGTGATGAGGTTGATATTTTGCCAAACGTCTAATTTGTTGAAGTTACCAATCGTCTTGTTGTAGTCCTCCCTCCTGAATACATTGCCCGGGGTCATCGAAATATTAGATGCAATAAACTTGGAATTGAAGGTATTATGCAGGGAGATAACCTCGAGCGGTTTGTTTATTGAAAGGCTATCCGAATTGAATGTCTCTCTTTCTTCAGCTGTCAAATCTGGGATGACCTTAATTGTACCCACTTTAAACTGATACAAGTGAGAGGAATCCCGACTCTGTCTAAGACCAAGCTGCAGGTGAATACGAGGAATACCTTTTAATGACTCAATTTCTTTGATTGTTTTAACCAATTCAAACGGATTAGTAGAAGCATCCAGTAGGGAAATTGCATTGGTGTCTATTTCTGCAACAATATCTTCTTTCGACAACTTAAAATAACCATTATTTTGAAACAGATCAGTTAGTCTGCTGATTTCTGCATCTACTAAGCGATAATCCAATCCAGTCCCTTTTTTTATATAGGCCTTTCCAGCAGCTGCTTTAGCTATCTCATTTAAGGCATCATCGTTAAATTGATACAGAACAGTATCTATCGTGTAAAGAGGTCCGGTTAGTATGGTAAAT
>JAFMES010000242.1 GCA_017856605.1 Chitinophagaceae bacterium | reverse complement strand
TTGGAATTGATGAGGCTCAATTTTTTGATGAGGGGATTGTCGCAGTATGTGAATCGCTTGCCAATAAAGGAATACGAGTGATTGTCGCTGGATTGGACATGGATTATACTGGCAAACCTTTTGGGCCTATGCCTCAATTGATGGCTGTGGCCAACTATGTGACCAAACTGCATGCCGTATGCATGAAATGTGGTGGTGTAGCCAGTTATTCCTACAGAACTTCCGCCAGCAATGATCAAGTGGTGCTCGGAGAAAAAGATCACTACGAGGCCCGTTGCAGGAATTGCTTCACTTCATAAATAATCAACTTGAACGGATTCAATCAATATGTTGCGTTACTGAGAAAAGAACTGTTGCTAGAGAGTCGCCAACAACACACCCTCTACGGCGTGATCCTCTATATCGCATCAACCGTATTTGTGCTGTACCTGGCGATGAGTGATCCGGATGCCGACACTTGGAATGCGCAATTTTGGATCACCATGCTGTTCATCAGCATCAACGCCGTAGCAAAAAGTTTTTTGCAGGAACCACGCTCACGTATGCTTTATTACTATTCCATCACCTCTCCCGTAGTTTTTATTCTTTCTAAACTAACCTACAATGTCATCCTGATGATTGTGATGGGCATCATCAATTTATTGTTATATACTGCTTTCATGGGGGATGTGACTGCTTCGTTCATTCAGTTCTTTGGTATCAGCTTATTGGGTGCCATGGGATTGAGTCTGGTTTTTACCATGCTGGCAGCGATTGCCTCCAAAGCTATGCAACAGGCATCGCTGATGGCCATCCTCGGATTTCCGATCATCATTCCTCAATTATTGTTGTTGATGCGTTTATCCAAAACCGCATTTGCCGAAATTTTTAAAGACGGGGCACCGATGCAATTGGTATTGCTTTTGTTGGCCCTGGATCTGTTGATTATCCTGATGGCGGTTATTTTATATCCCTTTTTATGGAAAGATTGAGGAACCCCCTTAATTTTGACCAACCAAAGCATCAACTATGCAATTCCACTGGTGGAAAATTGCAGCGATCGCTCTTCTGACTTATGCAGTTGTAGGAGGTTTGCTGTTGCCCGTACCCGAACTATCTCAATTAGGAGAAACTATCCGAAACCTGTATTACCATGTTTGCATGTGGTTCTCCATGATGATCTTGTTCACTGTTTCTATTGTACATAGCGTAAAGTACTTGCGGACAGGAGATCTGAATCACGACATCAAAGCGGAATCATTTGCTGGAGTTGGCACTTACATGGGACTCCTTGGCTATGCAACTGGCGCAATCTGGGCCAGCTACACCTGGGCAGATCCAAACAATCCCGCATACGCGTCTTTTGGCTCAATCATGCGTGAACCCAAGCTCATAGGAGCTGCTATTGCCCTATTGGTTTATGGAGCTTACTTCATATTGAGGAGTTCAGTCACGGATATGGATCAACGCGCTAGAGTGAGTGCGGTGTACAACATCTTTGCTTATGCGATGCTCTTCCCATCGATTTGGATCATCCCCCGTTTATTACCCAGTTTACATCCGGGTCAGGAAGGAAATCCTGCACTCAACTTCAATGACATCGATTCCCGCATGCGCATGGTCTTTTATCCCGCTGTGCTGGGCTGGACGTTATTGGGGACGTGGATCGCCACCTTATTGGTTCGCTACAAACAACTGAATGAAAAAAAATGGAACGCACATGAAAAATAAACTACTATCCATACTGACTACTCTTTTTGCTGCTTCTGTCCAGGCTCAGGAAACTGCCAGCAACGAAACCATGGCAAGTACCATGCGCAGCAACGGCAAAATCTATGTAGTGGTTGCGGTTGTCCTCACGATTCTTTTCGGTTTGATTGCTTACGTCATCCGTCTGGATCGCAAGGTCAGTCGACTCGAAAAAGAATCTTGATCCCTGCCCTGCTAGCTTCAAACATCAACGAAACCTATTGCCATGAACCCAGAGTATAGCTTTTTTGACGCTGTATGTAAAAGCTTTGATAAGGCCGCGAAGTATACGTCTTTTGACTCCGGCATTTTAGAACAAATCAAACAGTGCAACAGCGTCTTGCGCATGCATTTTCCGGTTAAGATCGGCGACAAAGTAGAAGTCATCAAAGCCTATCGCGTTCAGCATTCCCATCACAAACAACCGTGTAAAGGTGGAATCCGTTTCAGCGAAATGGTAAACCTCGATGAGGTAATGGCACTTGCTGCATTGATGACTTATAAATGCGCGATTGTGGATGTACCTTTTGGCGGCGCCAAAGGGGGTATCTCGATCAATCCAAAAAAATATTCCGCATACGATCTAGAAAAAATAACCCGCCGCTATACCAGTGAGCTCATCAAGAAAAAATTCATTGGTCCCGGTGAAGACGTGCCCGCTCCAGATTATGGAACAGGAGAACGTGAAATGTCGTGGATCCTCGATACCTACAGCGCCATGCATCCCGGTGAAATAGATTCGCTTGCCTGCGTTACTGGAAAACCAGTAACCCAGGGCGGTGTCCGTGGCAGAAGAGAGGCAACCGGACTGGGTGTCTTCTTTGGCATTCGCGAAGTTTGCAACAATGAAGAAGTGATGAAGCGGTTAGGATTAGCAACCGGAATAGAAGGTAAAAAAATCATCGTGCAAGGATTGGGTAATGTAGGTTATCACGCAGCGAAATTTTTTCAAGAAGCCG
>JAFMES010000241.1 GCA_017856605.1 Chitinophagaceae bacterium | reverse complement strand
CATGAAGCTGATCGGATAAAAGTGGAGGTGTTGGGGGATCGCGTAATTCTAACTGGAAATGTGAATTCCCTCCACGAAAAGGAAGAAGCTGAGAACACAGCCTGGTCGACAGCCGGCGTCAACGAGGTAGAGAACAGGATCAGCGTGATGTACAGGGAAGTGCTCGAGACGGCCTGATCCGTTCTCATGCCTCATCTTCTGCAAATTCCTTAATCCGGTCAGCGTATTCATTCAGTGCAGTGTCGACGAGATGGAATAAAGATTCCTCTTCGTCGGCACTTCCTGCTTCCATACCTGTTAATATAGTAATGCCCTCTTCGATGGTTTCAACCGACCAGATATGAAACTTTCCTTCTTTGACCGCTTGTACCACTTCTTGTTTCAGCATCAGATTTTGTACATTGGATGCGGGAAGCAACACACCTTGCTCTCCATCGAGACCTAATAACTTACATACTTCAAAATATCCTTCGATTTTTTCATTTACTCCACCGATGGGTTGGATTTCTCCTTTTTGGTTGACAGATCCTGTAACGGCTATACCTTGTTTGATTGGAATTTTGGAGAGAGCGGACAATAATGCATAGAGCTCGGTACTAGAGGCGCTGTCGCCTTCAATCTCCGAATAACTCTGTTCAAACACCAGTCGCGCTGAAAGACTCACCGGTTTATCCTGGAAAAATTTATCCGCCAGATAACCGCTCAGAATCATAACGCCTTTGGTGTGAATAGGACCACTCATTTCTGCTTCGCGTTCAATGGTGATTACTCCTTCTTTTCCAATGTTGACGGTACAGGTGATGCGATTGGGCTTTCCAATCAGGATATCGCCCATATCGATGATGGAGAGCGCGTTTACTTGTCCCACTTTTTTCCCTCGGATATCCATCAGAATATGTTTGTTGCAGATCATATCGTTGATGCGTTCTGCAATCAGGTTGCTGCGGTAGAGTTTTTTCTCAATGGCATTTACTACATCCGTACTCCGAATAGTTGCAGACTTTTCTTGTAGTGCATAGTGATTTGCTTCGCGAAGTACATCCGCTACCAATCCCAATCGGGTACTGATTTTATTTTGATCTTCTGTACACCGGGATCCATACTCCACCAATCGCTTGAGCGCATCGGTATCGGATTCAAGCAGTCCTTCTTTTTTCGACAACTCACGGAAGAAGATCACAAAGTTGATCATGTTTTCTTTTGTGCGTTCCATATCCGAATTGAATTCCGCCTTGATCTTGAAAAGCGATTTGAAATCCAGATCGTACTCATAGAGCAGGTGATAGTAGATGGGATTACCTACAAGTACCACCTTAACCGTTAATGGAATAGGATCGGGCTTGAGTGATTTGGTGCTCAGGTATCCCAGTTGTTCTGCAACCTCTTCAATGGTGATGTGCTTGGTACGAAGCGAACGCTTAAGTGCTTCCCAGGAAAAGTAATTTTTAAAAAGTTCAGATGCACGGATAATTAAGTATCCCCCATTGGCAACGTGCAAGGATCCTTTACGGATCATGGTAAAGTCGGTTATCAACGAACCCATAATGGATTCTTTCTCCACGGTACCAATCAGGTTATTGTAGGTGGGATTGGCTTCGATAACGATTGGAGCTCCTTTGGTAGAGGAGTTATCGACTACAACGTTGATGGAGTACCGTTTGAGAAAATCATTTTCTCTTCCCATCGAAGTTTCCATTCGTTCTTTGTATGCCATCATAAAATCTCCCAGATTCTGCAACAAATCCTCTTGCACCTCATTGAGGTAATGGATCACTTCCTGCAGATCAGCGTATTTGTTGGCCATTTCTTCAATTAATTCTTTAACTGAAAATGTGGCTACTTCTGATTCCAGTTTTTTGTATTCTGTCATCAGTTCTTTTTCGAGTTGGCGTTGTTGTTTGATGATGCCGGTCATCGCATTGGTGAATCGCGTTTGTTTTTCCTGGAGTACTTTTTTCTCAGTTACCGGCAGGTTATCGAAATGTTCGTCGCTCATTGGTTGACCATCCACCAGCGGGACGGTAAAAATTTCCCATGGAGTTTGTTTGATTACCAGTGATTCTGCGGCAGCTTTTTGATTGATGGTGAAACTGAGTTCAGCCTGTTTGCGGTCGAATTGATCTTTAATTTGTTGTCGCCTGTTTGCATATTCTTCGCTTTCAAATACTTTCATAAGAACCTGAATGCAATCGGCGATGAAATCTTTCATGTCCTTTTTCAATTCGTTTCCTTTCCCTGCAGGCAATGCGATGCTGTTGGGATGATACGAATCTTTGAAATTGTATACGTAACACCAATCCTTTGGTGTGGGAGCTGTTTGTGTAATTTTTTCAAGGAATGATCTGACGGCCGTCAGTTTGCCGGTACCTTCTTCACCGGATACAAATACGTTGAATCCGTCGGATTGTATGGTGAGTCCCATTTTCAACGCCTCTTGTGCCCGCTGTTGATCGATCAGTTCATGGGGCAGCAATGAAGTAGTTGATGGGGAAGAAGTGAAGATGTCGTCGGGACAAGATCGGTAGAGTAAATCGGGCGTGAGGGATTGGATCATTTTTGGTCGAAAATTAGTCGCCTGCCAACGCCCCTGTGCTGACGCATCTCATACCGATTGCTGATGTTAGAGGGAAACAAAGGGCGGGCCGAAGGCCCGCCCGTCCTTGCAATAAATTGGGGGAAAATGCAAGATTACGGACGTTT
>JAFMES010000054.1 GCA_017856605.1 Chitinophagaceae bacterium | reverse complement strand
CATACATTGACTGATACGATAGACATTGGTCAGGAAAAAATTACCGCTGGAAAACTGGTGCTGAGTCCCACGCGCACCTATGCGCCCTTGATTAAAGCCATGCTTTCCGAACATTTTGATGCAATCAAAGGGATGATTCATTGCAGTGGTGGAGGACAAACCAAGTGTTTGAAGTACTTGCCTGGTCCAATGAAAGTGGTCAAGGATAATTTTTTTGAAGTACCACCGGTCTTTAAGCTGATTCAAGAGGCAAGTGGTGCACAACTTAATGAGATGATTCAAGTGTTCAATATGGGATGTAGACTCGAGGTGTTTACTGAGGAAAGCCATGCAAGCCAATTGATCAGCATGGCCAATAGTTTCGGTATTGAAGCACGTGTAATTGGAAGAGTAGAGGCTTCAACGGAAACAGCTTTAGAAATGCACATTGATCAGCAGGTCATTCAATTCAAATCATAAACTACGCGCTATGGGAGAAGCAGTACTTAAGATTGAGAGGGCAAATATCTATCAGGGGGAGTCGCTGATCTTGAGTGATGTAAATATCACGGTTTCCAAAAGTGAATTTGTGTATTTGGTAGGAAAGACCGGGACCGGAAAATCCAGTCTTCTCAAAACGCTGTATGGAGAGCTTCCCCTTCAGGAAGGTACTGCATCGGTTGCAGGTTTTGATTTAAAAGGCATGACCTGGAAAACCGTACCCTATCTACGAAGAAACATCGGCATTGTATTTCAGGATTTTCAGCTTCTAACCGATCGCAATGTTCATGACAACCTGGAATTCGTCTTAAGAGCAACTGGTTGGACCAATGAAAAAGAGATCGAGGATAAGATATCGGATGTGTTGGGTAAAGTGGGACTTAAAACAAAAGGGTTTAAATACCCATACGAACTCTCTGGAGGCGAGCAGCAACGGGTGGATATCGCCCGTGCTCTATTGAATTCTCCTCGATTGATTTTAGCTGATGAACCCACTGGGAACCTCGACCCCGAAACAACAGATGAAATCATGCGGTTATTGATTCAATTGGGTCGCGATCTGGGGACAGCCATCGTAATGGCAACTCACGATTACATGGTGATAAATAAATTTCCCGCTCGAGTCATTAGGACCGAAGGGGGGAAAGTAATCGATAACGCTACAATAAATTCTTGATTAGCAGCGAAGCCCCTTGTTCGTCTTTATTCATTTCGCACAAAAGTGATTGTCTGATTTCTTTCTCGTTTTCGTTTTGTTCTTGAAAAAACAAAGATTCTGTCAATTCAATAAACTGTTCTGGAGTTTCTGCAATGTTTATTGCTTTTCGATAAGCTTCATTTATGCAACTTTTAGTGTTGCCAAGTAGGTGTCGGCCTAATGCCAGCAAGTAAGAGAAATTAAATCCGCTTTGGTGTGCTATAAAAGTTGGGGTAAGTATGATTTGCGCTTTTTTAATCAATTCCTGTTGTTCGTTTAAAGATGGGTTGGCTACCAGACAGGTGTTGGAGCGGACATGAGCAGCGTTTTCCAGCTCTTGACTTGGGTGCGTACCTACGATTACTAATGGAAGATCGATTTTGTTAAATACGTGTTCGAGTAACCAATAGGCGGCAAATTCCGTGTCTTTATCAGCCAGGTTTCCATTGAAAATGCAAAATGATCCTTTGCCAGGAGTGTATTGAACTATGTTATTGCCTACAAAGGGCTGTATATAGAATTTGTCATCACGGCAAGTGCTAAATAGAGAGACTGGTGATGCTGAAATTTCTTGATGTATTTTTTCCAGTTCAGACGATTTGCCCGTCAGTGAAAACTTTGTCCATCCAAGAGAATGGATGTCAGCAAGGTTACGGTGGTGGCTCGCCTCGTTTCTAAAAATCCGGATTCCTATTGAACGCTGAGATGCATCCAGGTTTTTTCTATTATTCCAGTAGGCTTGTGTTCCAAAAAACAACATCGGTAAATTATCGTCTATATCCGAAAGGGGATCATTTGGATGCACGTACGTTACTAGTTCATACTTTGACTCATGGACAGCATTAATGAAATGAGCGCCTTCATCCGTTAGGTGAAGTCGGATGTTGATGTTTTTTTCAGCCAATGCGCAGAGGCAATACCAGAGGTCAGATTGCATGCCATTTAGCAAACTGGGGGGATAATCAAGGGCTATAACATGAATTTCATGCGCCATACTATCTACAATACTTTTTAGACGTAAATTGTTCTTTTTACCTTCGTAAAAATTTTTTCATGACCGATTGGAGTGATCCTACATCGACAACACAGTCCGTTCCAAGGTTCCTGAGGGTGCTTTGTTACCTGACCATATTTGGTAGTACCTATTTCCTGTTTTCAGCTTTATCTGGGTTAACGAATCCTGAAGAAGTCAGCAAATCAATGGAACAGGCCATGCAGACTTGGTCCAACTTTTTTGAGCCTACTTTACAGTCAGACGCCAAGGCGGAAAAAGACTTTGAAAGGATAATGGAAGACATTTCATTTGCCAACTCGCCCTCTAGCATACGGGATTACAGTTTTTTCTCCTTAGTGGCTAATGCAATGACGCTGATAGGAGCTTTTTTGATGCTTCGGCTGAAAAAAAATGGGTTTAGGCTCTATGTTTTGGGGTCACTTATCGGCATCATATCTCCCTTATTGGTATTTGGAAGTGATAACTTCCTTGGTTTTTCATATGCATTCATGGGGTTCTTTATAGGGCTCTTGTTTGTAACCCTTTATGCATTGAAAATCAAGCATATGCGCTAAAAAGTCTGTCCTCTGTTGAAAGCGAGTCTCTATTGGGAAAAATTGGTTACCTTTGCACCGAAATTTTGGATGTAAAAAATTAGATGAATTAAAAATTTTGAGATGTCAAGCGTAACGAAAGAAAAAAAGACTTCAATTGTTGCTGAATTCGGTGGCAACGCAAAAAATACCGGATCAATCGATGCACAAATTGCTTTGCTTACGGAAGAAATCAATGAGATTTCCAAGCACCTTCAAGTCAACAGCAAAGATTTTTCAACCCACCGAGGATTGATGAGAAAAGTAGGTCAGCGTAAACGACTGCTTACCTATATGAGTAAACACAACCTGACCGGTTATCGAGCACTCATCGAAAAACTCGGTTTAAGAAAATAACATTCACTGATCAGTTCTATTCCCAGCCCAGGTTGGGAATATTGCTTTTTGGTAATTCCAAAAAACGAATTCATGCTACAACAACCTTTTCAATCAAGTTTTGATCTTGGTAACGGCAGGACCGTAACCATCGAAACAGGACGTCTTGCTCGCCAAGCAGATGGTTCCGTTACTGTTCGCCAAGGCAATTGCATTTTGCTTGCAACAGTTTGTGCCAATAAAGAGCCCAAAGAGGGACAAGATTTTTTCCCGCTTTCGGTGGATTATCAGGAGAAATTCGCATCCGCGGGTAGAATCCCTGGTTCCTTTTTTAAACGTGAGGGTCGATTGAGCGACTATGAAATTTTGATTAGCCGTCTGATCGATCGTGCACTCCGTCCTTTGTTCCCAGAAGATTATTTCTGCGACGTCCAAGTACTGGTGACGCTCATTTCTTCCGATCCTGAGATCATGCCTGATTCATTGGCTTGTCTCGCTGCATCAGCCGCTTTGGCCGTTTCAGATATTCCCATCAAAGAAATCATTTCAGAAGTAAGGGTAGCGCGTGTAAATGGGCAATATATTGTAAATCCCTCTCGTACAGAATTAGCATCTGCAGATATGGATTTCATGATCGGTGCAACGGAGAAGAATTTGATGATGGTTGAAGGGGAATCAAAAGAGTGTCTTGAATCTGATGTGATTAAAGCACTTGAGGTTGCACATGATGCCATACGCATTCAGATAAAGGCACAGGAGGAATTAAGACAGAAAGTGGGAGTGAGCACCAAGCGCGATTATACAAAGCCACCTCAAGATGAAGCCATTCAAACCAAAGTAACCGAACTGGCTAAAGATCGTATTCATGCAATTTCAAAAGCAGCCAGCAATAAGAATGACCGCAGTTCTGCGTACGATCAGTTGAAGAAAGAGGTAGTAGCATCGCTTGGTGAAGAAGCTACAGACGCGCAAGTTAAACTAGCAAAGAAGTATTTTGAAGATCTTAAGTGGGAAGTGGTTCGCAATATGATATTGGATGAAAAAGTGCGCTTAGACGGAAGGGCTTTGGATCAAGTGCGACCACTGAACATGGAAGTGGATGTCCTTCCTGGTCCCCATGGATCAGCATTATTTACTCGTGGGGAAACACAATCGCTCACGACCATTACATTTGGTACCCCGCTAGACGAATTATTGATTGAAAGTGCAGCAAAATCAGATTATAATAAAGTAATTCTGCATTATAATTTCCCAGCATTTTCTACAGGCGAAGTAAAGCCGATGCGTGGGCCTGGCAGAAGGGAAGTGGGACATGGAAATCTTGCATTGCGTTCTTTGAAGCAAATGATGCCAGGAAACGATTATGCCTACACCGTGCGAATTGTTTCTGATATTCTTGAATCTAATGGTTCATCATCCATGGCAACTGTTTGCGCAGGATCACTTGCCTTGATGGATGCTGGTGTTCCTATTCCAAAGCACGTGAGTGGTGTGGCCATGGGACTCATTACCCGTTCTACCGATGGGAAAAATGCAATTCTAACTGATATTCTGGGTGATGAAGATCATTTGGGAGATATGGATTTTAAGGTAACTGGTACTCGTGATGGAATTTGCGGCATTCAGATGGATATCAAGATTGATGGCCTCAGCATGGCAACCATGATGGAAGCCTTAGAGCAGGCACGTAAAGGAAGGTTACACATTCTTGAAGAAATGTACAACTGTATTGATGCTGCTCGTGCTGAAGTCAAAGGTCATGCACCTCGCATGCAAAAACTCTTTATCGATAAGGAGTTCATTGGAGCAGTTATTGGCCCACAAGGTAAAATCATTCAAGAAATTCAGCGTACAACTGGAACAACCATTACGATTGAAGAAATTGGTAACCAAGGGGAGGTCAGCATCTTTAGTCCTGCTAAAGAAGGCTTAGACAAAGCTGTTGCATGGATTAAGGGAATTGTTGCAATGCCAGAAGTTGGTGAAGAATACGAGTCCACTGTCAAGTCCATTATGCCATATGGTGCTTTCGTTGAATTTATGCCAGGAAAACAGGGATTGTTGCACATCAGTGAAGTCAGTTGGAAACGACTGGAAAACCTTGATGGTATCCTCAAAGAGGGTGATACAGTTCGCGTAAAATTGATCGGCATCGATCACAAAACAGGAAAGTTCAAATTGAGCAGAAAAGCCTTGATACCTAAACCTGATTTTAAACAGGATAGGGATAAAGAGGCAGAGTCAAATTAATACTACAAGCCGACCCTGGGTCGGCTTTTTTTATGAATCATCTCGCTTTTCATATACAGGTAAGTCGCTCAGAACTCCGGGAGATTTTATTGGGACTACTTCCCGAAGTGGGTGTAGAAGGTATCGAAGAATTAGATGATCAGCTCATTGCTTATGCAAAAAGCAATGGTATCGATGAACAACAAATCAAGGAATTATTGGAGCGCCTTGGATGCTCCTATGCCATTGAAGTGGTGAACGAGACAAATTGGAATCAGAACTGGGAGTCAAATTTCGAGCCTGTCGTAATTGCTGGAGCTGTGCAAATTCGAGCCTCCTTTCATAAAAAAGATGAGGGGGTTCCCTACAGCATGCTGATTACCCCAAAAATGAGCTTTGGAACTGGTCATCATGCTACAACTCGGATGATGATTAAGTTACTTCTGAACCATTTCATAAAAGGGGCCTCGGTAATGGACTTTGGCACAGGTACCGGTGTTCTGGCTATCCTTTCAGAAATGATGGGAGCCAATCATGTGGTAGCGATAGACGTCGATGACTGGAGCATCGCCAATGCAGTTGAAAATTTCGCCTTAAATGGATGTAGTCGCATCTCCATCATAAAAGATGATTCCGTCCAAAAAACAGGGAATTTTGACATCCTATTAGCCAATATCAATAAGAATGTGTTGCTGGATCAGGCAAGCGAATTGCATGATCATATCAATAAAAATGGGTTTTTATTCATAAGTGGTTTGTTATCAACTGATTACCAAGATATTTGCAAAGCCTATAGCCCGATATTCGGACCACCTTTTGTTCAATTGGAAGAAAATGGCTGGATTGCGCTTGGCATGCGTAAGTCTTGATGCGTAAGGCCGTTTGTTATTTTTTCATTAATTTTACGATCTACCACCCTTGATCCAATGACTGAATTATACCTCATCATTTTAGCCTACTTGATAGGTTCCATTCCTACGTCACTTATTGTTAGCCGATCGGTTTTCAATATTGATATTCGCGACTATGGTAGCGGGAATGCAGGCGCAACCAATACCTTTAGGGTGTTAGGGTCCAGGTGGGGTACTTTCGTCATGATTGTTGATGTGTTGAAGGGAATGATTGCCGTAAAGTTGGCATTATTGCTTCCAAATTATATTGCTAATGAATTTGAGCGCACCAATTTTCAAATTGGTCTTGGCTTAGCTGCTGTTTTGGGTCACATTTTTCCTATTTGGGCTGAATTCAGGGGAGGAAAGGGTGTAGCAACTCTTTTTGGATTAATTATCTCTGTATCTCCTTGGACAGCAGTAAGTTGTGCGGGGGTATTTGCAATTGTGCTTTACCTTACTCGCTTTGTTTCATTGAGCTCGATTCTTGCAAGTTTAGCTTTTCCAGTCTTCATTTTAGTAGTTTTCAATGTAGATAATATCGCCTATCGAATTTTTGCCATAGCCGTTGCGTTGATGGTCGTTTTAACGCACCAAAAGAACATCAGCCGATTGCTCGCGGGCAATGAGAACAAGGTGCCCATTTTCAAAAATCGTGACCGTAGAAAATCCAAGCGACTCTTCTAATCGTTTGTACATTTCTTGACTACGCTCCGTAATTCTGTAAAACTTCAATGGTAGAATCATTTTTGTGGAAAAAATGTTAATTTTGTCGTCCCTCCAAAACTGACCAATTATGCTGATTAACATTCTTGAGAAATTGCAACTTTCGGAAGAAAAAAATCTCTTGATTCAAGGAATACCTTCAACATTGGAAAAGCATTTTTCGAAGTTGTCATTTGCAAAGAATGTAACCCCACTGCTTAAAAGTCGCAAAATAGATTTTGCGCTTGTCTTCGCACTGAACTACAAACAGCTTTCTGGAATCATGAAGGATGTTATACCAGCACTTAAGGACAAGGGGAAGTTATGGATTGCTTATCCAAAGCCTACTTCTAAAATTGTTAGTGATCTCAACCGCGATTGCAATTGGGATTGTCTATTATCCAGTGGATTCTCAAAATTTGATGAGGTAGTTATTGATCACGTATGGACTGCACAACGCTTTTGTACATCGAAGTCCAAGTCGAATTACACTCATCTGGAATTGGGGGTAATGGAAATGACCGTAAAAGATGTCAAGATCCATTCTGCTGTTTCTTAATCAACAACTCAGCGTTTCGCAAAATCTAATCAATTTATTCAAACTTCGAATTGAAGTTGTTTTTTCTGGTAATGCATCTGCAGATCCAAATCCTGGACCGGCAAGGGCTAGCTTAGTTTCCCCACACGCTTTCTGTAAATTCCGAGCCAGATCATTGGCAGTACTATCAGTGAAATTCGTAATCAGATAAGCCAGCACGACATCGGGTTGTGTTTTCTTGACTGCTTGATCGATGGATTCTAGTGAGGCATTTACACCCAAGTAGCGGGTTGGAAATTTATTTTTTCTCAGCAAATAGTTACAGAACAACAGCGGTAATTCATGATGTTCGTTATGAGGACAAAATAACAACACCAATGGCCCTGCTGATCGTTGTACAAGGGGCAATGCATTGATAGAACGGATCAATTCATTTCGGACCAACGTACTTGCAAAGTGTTCCTGCACAGGAGAAATGCTGTTGATGGTCCAAAGTTGGCCCAGCTTAACCAAAAATGGGAAAAGTACATGGATGATAAGGTCTTTTTGATCCATGGTTTCTTTTAGCTCTGCTACCAGTTGTTTGAATTCCTGTTCGTTAAAGTCAATGCTGAATTCAATTAGTCTGTTAATAAAGACTTCAAAATTTGATTTTTTTTCTATTTGAATAGTAGCTGCCATCATCTCTTCAACACTCATGTCAGCAATCTTGGAAATCTTAAAACCGTAGTGATAAAGGAGTGAAATTCTTAAGATATGTTTGAGGTCATTATTGTCGTATACTCGGTGTTTTCCAGGAAGTGTTGGAGGAATGATGATTCCATACCGTTTTTCCCACGTGCGTAACGTATGTGCTTTTATTCCGGTAAGATTTTCAATGTCTCTAATTGTAAACTGATTCAACCAATTGTATTTGTCCTTGAATTTAACCAATCATCTTTGATTTTAATCGAACAACGCGCATAATTATTAAAATCCTGCTTTATTGTTACATTTGACGATACAAAGCTTAAACAACAAGTATGGGTTGGATGATTTTTATAGTCGCGACAGTTGGCTTTCATATTGGGTTATATGGAATGTTTAAAAAAGCAGGAATATCCCCTTGGAAAGCTTTTGTTCCGTTTTATAATACGTGGGAGATGACCCAAAAAATGGAATTACCATTGCATTGGTTTTTGCTTCAATTCATTCCAATTGTTGGTCAATTCATTACAATTTGGCTTTGCATAAAATTTGTTGAGCACTTTGGAAGATTTTCAATTGCTCATCATGCATTGACAGTTCTGGTGCCGTTTATTTATTTTCCTTACTTAGGGTTCTCTTCTAACGAGCGGTATGCTGGTATACCAGTTGTTAAAAATTATAAGAAGTCTTCCTTTCGAGAATGGATTGACGCTGCAGTTTTTGCAGTAGTAGCCGCTACAATCATCCGTACGTTTATTTTTGAAGCATATGTGATTCCAACTGGTTCAATGGAAAAAACCTTATTGGTAAATGACTTTCTTTTTGTCAGCAAAACCAGTTACGGGCCTCGTATTCCTAACACACCGTTATCATTTCCTTTTGTGCATCATACCTTACCGTTTGGAAGTGCACAATCTTATCTGGAGTGGATCCGTCTTCCGTATAAGCGGATATTTCCAAGTGAAATCAAACGAAATGATGTGGTTGTATTCAATTATCCAGTAGGGGATACGGTAATTGCTGAATTTCAATCAGAGATCAATTATTATGACTACTTCCGTGCCTATGAGTCCAGAGGGGGCACTCGAGAAATGCTCATGGCAGAACGGGATGATATTTTAATTCGTCCTGTTGACAAACGGGAAAACTTCATCAAACGATGTGTGGGTATACCAGGAGATACGTTGACACTTAAAGAGGGCGTTCTTTTTGTGAACAATTCCATTGCGGAAATACCGCCTTTCTCTGAATTGCCTTACTGGGTGAGATTAAATGGCAATGGATTTTTCTCTGACGCTTTTATCCGTGACGAACTCAATATAGATCCCAACGATCCAGATCAACGGGATCTGCTTCAATACCAAGATAGCTCAAATCTTTATCGCATAACCCTTACCCCGCGCCAGGTAGAAATGGTAAAATCCTTTCCTTTTGTGGATGCTTCATCCGTCCGACCTGATTTGAACACTGCTGGATTTGGGAACACCTATCCTTATGATACCACTCTCTTTAAATGGAGTGAAGATAATTTCGGTCCTATTTGGGTTCCGAAAAAGGGGAGTACCATTGAACTAAATGCTACAAACCGTTCTTTGTATCGAAGGATCATTGAGGTCTACGAATCCAATACTTGGGAAGTGAGAGATGGGGTTGTTTTTCTAAATGGAACTCCGGCAGCTTCCTATACGTTTAAAATGGATTATTTCTGGATGATGGGGGATAACCGCCATAATTCACAAGATTCCCGTTTTTGGGGATTTGTACCTGAAGATCATATTGTGGGTAAGGCGACGCTTATTTGGTTCAGTTGGCAGAATGGTCCACGCTGGGATAGAATTTTCAAGCGGATTAAATAACATACATGCAGAAAGAACATCTTGGTGCAGAATTTTCAGTTTATGATGATTTATCTGAATTGAATGATTCAGATAAATCTCTTTTACTGGATGCCCAACGTGCTGCAACAACTGCATATGCACCCTATTCCCACTTCCGTGTAGGAGCAGCAGCTCATCTTAGTGATGGAAGGAGAGTGACGGGCTCCAATCAAGAGAATGCTTCTTATCCAGTTGGAATATGTGCAGAGCGGGTACTCTTGTCTACGCTTTCATCCATAGCTCCCAATGCAATCATTGCAACAATGGCCATTTCGTATGAAAGCGATGAAGTAGCGTCTAATCAACCCATCGCACCCTGCGGAATGTGTCGCCAATCCATGGTAGAATATGAAACTCGGGTGAAAGCACCCATGCGACTTATCCTCTCTGGCTTGTCTGGAAAGATCTATGTTTTTGATAGTTGCAGTGATTTATTACCACTCGCTTTTCATCATTACCATTTGGGGAAATAATATCCCAGTCTTACTTTGAAATTTCTCCACTCAGAAATTTCAGCGTATTAACAGCAACTTGAGCCCTGAATTGAGCATTGATGTACCTATTCTGTGCTTCAATGAGACTCAGCTGCGCTTGCCTTAATTCGATGGAATTGCTGAATAACTTTCTAAAGCGTTCGGTTGATATAAAATTATTTTCTTCAGCAAGTTTTACATTTTCTTTTTCAATTCTTGCCACCACCAGTGCATTCTTGTAATCCTGATAGGCAATCATCATATCACGTTGAATTGTATTGCGCAGTTGTTCAATTTGTAGTTCCTGTCGCTTTTGCTGCACTGAATTTACTTTTAACTGAGTTTTGTTGATGTTTCCGTTAAAAATTGGAATACCAACTGAAAGTCCAACGTTGGGACCAAACGTCTGGTTGGTTAAAAAGAAGCCTGCAGTTGATTTTGAACGATTCAAAACTGTATTTGAATTGAGACTTAAGATAGGCAGTCGTTGTGAATTGATGATTTTTCTCTCGTTCAGTAAATTATTCTTTTCCTGTTGAGCAATCAATAACTGATAGTTTTGTTTTTCGAGGTTTGCTAATAGTTTCCCAAGTGCGATGTCTTCAATATTGAAGTCCTGATCCATCACATGAACGGCTTCTTCTGTACCTCTTTTCAAGATGGCATTGAGTTGTGATTTTGCATTCGCCAACAGATTGAATGTATTCTCCAGGTCTACTTCTTGAGCATTAAGATCAATTTCAGCCTGAAGCAGATCGGTTTTCGCACCACTTCCTACATTAAAACGGGTTTCTGCTATTTTTTGTCTTTCCCTGGAGAGGTTGATGATGGCTTCAGTTGCTACAACTTCCTTATTTAAACGAACGATATCATAATACAAATTGGAGACATCGAATACAATTTGATCAATTTGCTGTTGGAGTGCAATACTGCCAATGCGTTCCAAAATTTCAAATCGCTCTTTGGTAGAGCGAATCCTCAATCCATTGAAAATTCTCCAGCTGAAGCTTAGATTAGAATTGATCGCACTGTTGGATACATTATAGATCGGAAG
>JAFMES010000240.1 GCA_017856605.1 Chitinophagaceae bacterium | reverse complement strand
CTGCCTGGTTGCATTGCTGCGCTCCAATCTGCTTACCTCATTTCTCATTGAACTGGGAGGTGAGGTGTTTGCACAGGGTACAAAACCCGATGGGAATCCTTGGACCATCGGTGTGGCTCGAGGCAGCAGCTCGAGCTCCAATTACCCCGATTCCTACCAATTCACTTTGAACGGACAGGCAATCACCACCTCTGGGAAATGGGGAAAATATCAACTGGTCAACGGGAAAGCATATGGTCACATCATCGATCCTAAAAACGGAAAACCCATCGAAAATGAAATGATTTCAACTACCGTTTCAGCTCCCTCTGCAATGGAGGCAGATGCGCTGGATAATGCATTCATGGTAATGGGACTCTCAAGGTCCCTGAAATGGCTAGAAGGAAAAAACGAAATCGGTTTTTTTGCAGTGACCCGCAAAAACGAAAATGAAGCAAGTGATACTTGTACCCCCCGCTTCAAACAATTCATTCAATACAACGAAAAAGGAATTCAGTCGCGCTGACTGGCTCTGGCCTCGCTGGCAATGAGCTTCCTTCCCATGACTTCTGACTCGTGCAATGCTGAAATGGCGTTGCGGGCCTCCTCATCATTGGGCATCTCCACAAAACCAAAGCCCTTGCTTCGGCCAGATACCTTGTCGATGATGATGCGCGCAGAGCTCACTTGTCCATGCTGACCAAACAGCTGTTCGAGTGATTCATTGGTCATTTTGTAATTGATGTTCCCTACGAAAATGTTCATAAAAGGGTGTTTTGAGAAGGTTAGAACATACAAATGGGACAAAGGTTCACCCCTAAACCTAATTTTGAACCCTCCTCAGTCCAACTGATCCCGCTGATACACATCCTTCCTGAAATGGAGTCGTCCCCCTGGATCTACAAATGCAGTCAGATAATAGACATAGATGATGGTCGGTGTTGTCAAGGTCACCCATTGTTCCTTCCCTCTGCTCATGGCCTCGTGGATCTGCTCATAATCCCAACCCTGCTGTCCCTTTAACAACCAATGCGCCAGCGTATCGGGTGCTGCTACACGGATACATCCGTGACTGAATGTCCTTTGTTCCTCCCTGAACAAACCCTTTGCCGGTGTATCATGCAAATACATGCTGTAGGGATTGGGGAATGCGAACTTGACTCCACCCAAGGCATTGTCGGGACCCGGTCGCTGCCTTAACTTTCCTCCTCTCCATTCCAGGTTGTTCCGCTTCAAATACCCCGGATCCTTGCTGATCAAGGGAAGAATTTCTTTACGCACTATGTTATCCGGAATGTTCCAATAGGGACTAAAAACGAGGTGCTTCAACCACCCCCTGAACTCCGCTGTTCTATTGGTTTCTTTTCCCACAACTACCCTGCAGGAAAATAATTCATTGTTCCCCTGCATCAATTGCAAGTGAAAGGCTGGTATGTTCACCACAACAAAAGGGTGTAGTGAATCATACGGCATCCACCTGCACCGATCCATGTTGATGCGCACCTGCTTGATCCGGTGATCTACTGAAGTGTTCAGTTCTTTTCGTGTAGCGCGACCAACAACTCCATCTTCTGTCAAGCCATGCCTACTCTGAAATTGCTTCACTGCTCGCAATACCTCATCATCAAATGCAGTGGCTGTTGATGCGACTGAAAGATCACCACCCCGTTTCAGTCGAGTGATTAATTTCCGAACATGCATCCCCGTGTCTCCTAATCGCAACACGCGAGAACTGAAGTTCAATTCAAGCCACCCGCCATTTTGTTTGATCACTTCCAACTCATGAAGTGCCTTAGACAATAAGATGTACTGTGGATAAAATGGACGCTGCGAAAAACTACGCACCTCTTCCTGCCCACGCGCCAACCATGCATATCCCATGCACCCTATCGCTAGAAAAATTTGCTTCATCATTGCTTCACCTGAAATATATCCATAAAAAAAGCCCCCTCATCGAGGGGGCTTTGACTTTTTTAATGTTTAGTCTTATTCAGCAACAATCTCGAGCTCGAGTTCGGTTTCAACGCCGCTTCCAAAATCCACTTTCGCTTTGTATGTACCCAACTCCTTGATTTCATCAAGTAGATGGATCTTACGGCGATCGATCTCATATCCTTTTTGCTCGCGAACAGCTTTAGAAACCTGAACAGTGGTGATGCTTCCGAAGATCTTACCGCTTGTTCCAGTCTTGGCACCGATTTTAACCGGACCAGCCTGCAGTGCGGCAACCACCTTAGTGATTTCAGCCATCATTTTCTCTTCCTTCTTCTGAATCTGCTTCAAGCGCTCTTCCAATTGCTTAAGGTTGGAAGAAGAAGCTTCTACTGCCATCTTCTGAGGGATAAGGAAATTACGGGCATAACCGTTCTTAACATTGACCACTTCATTGGCACCGCCCAAGTTGTTGACGTCTTGTATCAAAATAACTTGCATAGACTCAATTTTTAATGGTACTACTTCAACAGGTCGGTTACATAAGGCAACAACGCCATTTGACGGGCGCGCTTGATTGCTTCCGAAACTTTACGCTGGTACTTCAATGAGTTACCGGTAATGCGACGGGGCAACATTTTACCTTGTTCGTTGAGGAACTTTTTCAAGAACTCAGCGTCCTTGTAATCAATGTAACGGATGCCGTACTTTTTGAAGCGGCAGAACTTTTTCCTGGGCTTCTCGGTCTTAATCGCCGTCAGGTACTTGATTTCATTTGCTTTTGCCATGGTATTAACCCTCCACTGCTTTTTCGTTTCC
>JAFMES010000053.1 GCA_017856605.1 Chitinophagaceae bacterium | reverse complement strand
ACCCGTGTATTTCCCAATGTGGATGGCATCAAGTTTTTAAATCATCAGGGGGGGTGTGGTGGAACACGACAGGATTCTGCTTTATTGGAAAAACTTTTGGCTGCCTATGCAGATCATCCCAATGTTGGCGGAATAACCATCTTGAGTTTAGGTTGTCAGCACCTGCAGTTGGACTCCATGATAGCCACCATTAAAAAGCGAAACCCATCCTTTGATAAACCCTTATTGGTATTTGAACAGCAGGGAGCTCAAAGCGAGGAACAATTGATTCAAGAAGCCATTGCTCAAACATTCAAGGGCCTGATTGAAATCAATCGGCACGAACGCAAGCCTGCATCGTTGGATAAATTATGCATTGGGGTGAAGTGCGGCGGCAGCGATGGGTTCAGTGGTATTTCCGCTAATCCGGCTGTAGGCCATTGTTCTGATCTCTTGGTGGCTTTGGGGGGTAAAATTCTGTTGGCTGAATTCCCAGAGCTCTGCGGTGCAGAACAGGAGTTAATCGATCGAAGTGTTGATCAGAAAACTGCTGAGAAGTTCATCCATTTAATGGACGAATACAGTCGCCAAGCCATTCACGTGGGATCAGGTTTTCATATGAATCCTTCGCCAGGTAATATACGAGACGGACTAATTACGGATGCCATTAAAAGTGCAGGTGCATGTAAAAAAGGAGGAACTTCTCCTGTTGTAGATGTATTGGATTATACCGAACCGGCAACTCGATCGGGATTGAGTTTGGTGTGTACTCCCGGCAATGATGTGGAGGCAACCACTGGAAAAGCTGCATCGGGTGCAACGCTGATACTGTTTACAACGGGATTAGGAACTCCGACGGGTAATCCGGTTTGTCCTACGATCAAGCTTGCTACCAATACTGCTTTGGCCAACAGAATGTCGGATATCATCGATATCGATTGTGGACCCATTGTAGAGGGTGAAACGTCCATCGAAGAAATGGGCGAGGAGATCCTGGAGTACTGTATCAAAGCGGCAAGTGGCCAAGTGATACCCAAGGCTGTACTTTTAAATCAGGATGATTTTATCCCTTGGAAGCGCGGAGTGTCGCTTTAAGCATTTCGATTGATGCAATTCAAGTCTTCAAATGCAGTCTTCAATCGCGCGATGAAAGACTCTTCGCCTTTGCGCAACCACACACGGGGATCGTAATATTTTTTATTGGGCTTATCTGCTCCTTCAGGATTCCCTAATTGTCCCTGCAGGTAAGCTTCGTTTTTCTTGTAATTTTTCAGCACTCCTTCCCAGAATGCCCATTGCAAATCGGTATCGATGTTCATTTTGATAGCACCATACCCAATGGCTTCACGAATCTGATGTTGGGGTGAGCCACTGCCTCCGTGGAATACAAAGAATACGGGTTTATCACCTGTTTTGAACTGTTGCTGAATGTATACCTGAGAATTTTTTAAGATTTCGGGTCGGAGTTGAACATTACCCGGACTATACACGCCATGAACATTACCAAATGCAGCGGCCACAGTAAATAGATCGCCCACTTTTTTCAATTCTTCGTATGCATGTGCAACGTGCTGTGGCTGGGTATAGAGTTTATCGTTCTCTACATCGGAATTGTCCACACCATCTTCTTCACCGCCGGTAACTCCCAGTTCGATCTCGATTCCCATACCCAATGGGGCCATGCGTTTGTAAAATTGTACGGAAGTTTCGATGTTTTCTTCCAACGGCTCTTCACTGAGGTCTAGCATGTGAGAACTGAATAAGGGCTGACCTTTTTCTTTTTTAAATTGCTCACCTGCGTCGATCAATGCACTGATCCACGGCAACCATTTTTTTGCAGCATGGTCGGTATGCAGTACCACCGGAACGCCATAATGTTGAGCGATATTGTGTATGTGAAGAGCGCCTGAGATTGCACCAGAAACATTGGCCTGCAGTTTATCGTTGGGCATCCCTTTGCCGGCAATGAATTGTGCACCACCATTTGAAAATTGCACGATAACCGGCGAATTCACAGCCGCCGCGGCTTCCAAGGTAGCATTGATGGTATCGGTTCCTGTTGTATTAACTGCAGGGAGAGCAAATTGATTATCCTTTGCATCCTGATAAAGCGCTTGGAGTTCTTCGCCATGCAATACACCGGCTTTGTACTTGCCCATAATGGTTGTTTTAGGAGTTGCAAATATCGGAAAAAGAGGCGACTTACCTGCATCAGAGCCGCTCGGGATCACTCAATGGATGTTGTTGCCAGTCTTTATCGTATTTAACGAACCAGGAAAGCCAAATGCTCCGGGAGAGTCGCATAAATAAGGGCTGCATGACAATCATCAGCACAGCATTGGTGCCCATCCACCAAAAGAACCGATTGTCGTCAAGCGACATTCCAATCAACACATACCACGCAACGAAGGTGGAAACGCTGAATGCAACTGTCAATGCATAGCTCACGTATCCAGTACCGTAGTAAAATCCCACTTCAATTTCTGTGGGCTGGCCACATACCGGACATTGTTCATTCATTTTTGTGAATTCACCGGGCTTGTAGGCATTGCGGGAGAAAAACAGGTTACCCTGGCGGCAACGGGGGCATTTATTATTCAAGACGCTGTATAAATACGATTGCTTCATGGGCGCAAGTTACTGATAATCGCAGGTTGGTTAAGTGACTTTAGTCGCTAAAACGCATCCAGCAATTTTTCCATTTTCATACTTCTGCTCCCCTTAATAAGTACTGTAATGTTTTCGGGTTTATGTTCACGCAGCCAGGCAGCTGCTTCGTCAGAATTGACAAATGTGTTGAAAGGAGACTTGATGGTTAGAAAATCGCCACCCACCAAAATTACCTTTTCAAAACCGGCTACTTCAAGTTGATGTACAATCGCTTTGTGTTCAATAACTGAGTCTTCTCCCAATTCCATCATTCCACCCAAAAAAGCCCATTTTTGATCCCCTTCCATTTGTTTGAAGTTGTCGATTGCAACCATCATGGAGCTGGGATTGGCATTGTAGGCGTCCAATACAATGGTATTGTTTCCTTTTTTAAGTAATTGCGATCGGGCATTGTCTGGGCTATACGCTTCAATCGCCTGTTTCATTCTATCAAAAGGAATTCCAAAATAGTTGCCCACGCAGAGTGCTACTTCAACGTTAGGGCGATTGTAGGCTCCGACCAGCTGTGTTGCAATCACTTGATTTCCCCAATGGGAATGCGAGACCTCCAGGGTGAGCAACGACTGGGTGTTGAGAATTGTTGAATGTATATCGCCTTTCAAATTTCCATAGTAGATTTTATGGGTAATGTTGCGCGACATCGGTTCCAGGTACTCCAACTCGCTATTGATGAACGCAGTTCCATTTGTCGCAGCAAGATGATCGTACAGTTCACCTTTTCCTTTTCTGATTCCTTCTACACCTCCAAATCCTTCTAGGTGTGCTTTTCCGCAATTAGTAATGATTCCGAATGTAGGTAATGCGGTGATGCAATAACTTGCTATTTCTTTTTGATGGTTGGCCCCCATTTCAATGATTGCCATTTCCGCATCTTGTTTGATTGAAAGTAGGGTAAGGGGAACTCCTATGTGGTTGTTTAAATTTCCTTTTGTGGTGTATGTTTTGAACTGACTGGACAGTACAGCGTGTACCAATTCTTTGGTTGTAGTCTTGCCATTGCTTCCGGTAATGGCAATGAATGGTATGGTAAATTGTTTTCGATGGTGCAATGCTAATTGTTGTAAAGCAGTTAGCGCGTCTTCTACTAAAAAGACCTGATCGTTTGGTGCAAGTACAGGTTCATCGATCACCACGGCAGTTGCTCCTTCTTCGAGTGCTCGAGCGGCAAAGCTATTTCCGTTGAAATTGGGACCCTTTAGGGCAAAGAATACTTCTCCTTTTTTTAATGCACGTGTATCGGTTTGGATGCCACTGCTCTTCAAAAAGATGGCATAAAGCTGCTCCAGTTGCATGGCGCAAAGATAACGTCAAAAGTGGTGGTAAAGCGACTAGTCCTGATTGGACTGTGATTCTCTATCGGCTCTTCTTCTCCGTCTATACATGATGATGATGACAGCAATGATTCCAAATATTATAGGAAACGTCATTGCTTTCTGGCGTTTTGTCTACGCGCGCTGAAATGCATTCCGTTTCTGAAACCATTTCCTTCCTGACTGCCAAAGCGATCCATTGCGCAGCGGAAGCCTACCGTAGAAGATGCTTGATCTTCATCCATGTATCTTCTTGTGCCAGGGCTCAACCAATAGGCACGATCATCCCAGCTACCGCCTTTGATTACGCGAGATTTATCGCTGATCAACGTGCTGGTGCCATAATTGTAGCTGACCATAGACAAAGAATCACCATCAAGGTAATTTATCGCATAACCCGTTTGGTAGTTTCTTCTTGTTTTTGCTTCTTCGTCTGTTACTTTGGTGGTCTTAACCCTTCCAAGGCTATCGCGCTGAAACTCACCATTTGCGTCTTTTTCAGGACGGGTAAACACGTTACCGCGATAGGGATTGAAATCGTCTAAATCGCGACTGGACATGGGGCGGTACACATCAGATACCCACTCGTTTACGTTACCCGACATGTTGTACAATCCAAAACCGTTGGGGTAGAATGCTTCTACTGGTCCTGGGATAGATGAATTATCATTTAGTCCACCTGCAATACCCATGTAGTCGCCAGTACCACGCTTGAAGTTTGCCATGTATTTTCCCTGCCAGCTTCCGTAACGGTTATCGCGCATGCCATTGATGTTATGTGACCAAGAATACACTTGTTTGTTCATGATCAGTTCTTCACCTCGCTTGCTTTCTCTTGTTTTTACATTTGGATTTTGGTTGATGTAACCAAGCGCTGCATATTCCCATTCTGCTTCTGTAGGTAGACGGTATTCCGGAAGTAAAATTCCGTCTTCAACTTTTACATAATTTCTTGGACGACCATTTTCATCGAAAAGGGTAGGACGCTTTTGGCGTGCAGCTTGTGGAGAATAGAGTCCGAGTAAATATGATTTTGTAGTGAAATTTTCTTCAGCTTGACCTTGTATATTTTTCAATTGGTTGGGATTGGCCAGTCCTTTCTGAACCAGGACGAGCTCATTCACACGGTTTCCGCGCCAAATACAAAAATCATTGGCTTGTCTCCAACTCACGCCAACCACTGGGTAGTTATTGTAAGAAGGGTGACGGAAATAATATTCAACCAAGGGTTCATTAGCCGCAAGTTCGCTTCTCCATACCAGGGTATCTGGTTTTGCACCATTGACTACGTTCTCATACATTGGATCATCGAAGGTTCTCTCAATCCAATTCAGGTATTCGCGGTAATGAATATTTGCTACTTCTGCCTTGTCGATGTAAAATGATGAAACGGTAACTCGGCGAGGCACATTGTTCCAGTCGCCCATCACATCTTCATCCGCTGCACCCATGGTGAACGTTCCGCCTTGCACAAATACGAGACCAGGACCAGTGGATTGTTCTTGAACGGGCGACTTATAAAATCCACCCATGTTCTTGTCGTTGTAATTCCATCCGGTTACGGAAGAAGTTTCCATTTTCTTTTTGGCAAAAGGCAATCCACCTTTACAGGCTGAAAACAAAACAACGACGGAAAGCACATACAAAAGGTTCTTCATGCTTGGCACTTTTTAGAATCACTTTTTAAACGAGAATACAGTACGTGATATTGTACGATATGCTCTGGGGTACATTGACAAATGTAAGTGTTAAATTAAATTCAATCAATGCTTTACGTCGCCTAATATGTTTACTAAATGCTAAATTTGTTAACAGGGCTTTATGAAAAAATGGATCTTTTTCATTACCGTATCCGGCCTCACCCTGGGAGCATGGGGACAAAAAACCTATGCACCTACATCGGTATTGGCATCTGGGAAATGGATAAAACTATCCGTTTCCGAACGGGGCATTTACCGAATCACCTCAGAATTCCTTAAAAATGCGGGAGTTAGCGGTACGTTGCCAAGTTCAACCCTTCGACTGTTTGGCACGGGGGGAAGAGAATTGCCTGAAGATAATGCGCTTCCCTCACCCGATGACCTTATTGAATGCGCAACCTGGGTTTCCGATGGAGGAGATGGTGTGTTGGATGGGAATGATTATATCGCCTTTTATGCTCCGGGTCCCCATCATTGGGAGTATGATTCATCAGCACGAAGGCATACATATATAAAAAATCACTATTCCGATAAGTCGTTTTATTACATCCAAGTAGCAGGATCAAATTCAAAGAAAATTATATCCCGAACTGTTTTGAACAGTGAAGTTGCACCGGTTCAAAGCTTTGATGAGTTTTATCATTACGAACTGGATTCCATTAATTTTCTCAATAGCGGAAAAGAATGGTATGGTGAGGAGATGAGCAATCAACCGGGAAAAACAGCAGCTATTGATATTTCACTTCCTGTCCCAACAGTACTTCAGGGCTCACCTTATTATTTACGAAGTGAGGTTGTGGGCAGAAGCTTTCAATCACCCAATCGCATACTTGTCCAAGTGAATGGAGCAAACGTTGCAGAACATAGCACTCCTGTTTTACAAGGCACCCTTATTGAATCGTTTGCCAATTCAAGTTTTGCAGTTGCAGAAGGGAACCTCTCTTCAACGTCCATCACTGTTGGATATCGGTTTTTGGGACAAGGATCCAGTGCTCAAGCCTGGCTGAATAAATTCGATGTTTACTTTCGTCGTAAACTCGATATGAATGGTAGTTCCCAATTATTTTTTAGGGACATCAGCTCTATCTCAAAATCAATTGTAAAATTCAGAATTGAAAATGTACAACCGGAGTTCCGTGTATGGGACGTCACACATGCTCAACAGCCCATTGCTGTTCCGGGTTCGTTGATTGGTTCTGCACTTGAGGTGGTGGATGATGCCATTCAATTAAAAGAGTATGTGTGTTTTGATCCTCGTCAACTAAAATCACCGCGTTTCGAAGGCAATGTAGAGAACCAGGACCTGCATGCCAGTGGTGATGCAGAGATGATCATTGTGGTAGATCGTTCGATGTTGTCTCAGGCGCAACGACTTGCGCAGTTGCATACTGCAAAAGATGGTCTTAAGGTATTGACTGTCACCACGGATAAGATTTGGAATGAATTTTCCGGAGGAAGTCCAGACCCTAGTGCTATTCGCAATTTTGTAAAAATGTTTTTTGATCGTGCCGGATCGGATGCTGCGAGAAAGCCCAAATACTTATTGCTGTTTGGAGGAGCTTCCTATGATTTTAAAGGGAAGTCAGGTAAATCCCTGGGTCTAGTTCCTTCGTATCAAAGTAATTTTTCACTTGACCCACTTGCAACCTATGTGACTGACGATTATTTTGGGTACCTGGAAGATCAAGAATCGATTGCCCGAAATTTCCCGCAGGCTACATTGGACATAGCGATAGGCCGGATACCGGCACGAACATTGGGTCAGGCCAAATTAGCTGTAGACAAGATTTTCTATTATATCGATTCAACTGATCGTGGTTCATGGAAGAACAACATTACATTATTGGCAGATGATGAAGATTATAACCTGCATTTAAATGATGCGGAATTGCATGCACGACTGATCGCAGATCGTTTTCCAAGCTGGAATATTCAAAAAATTTATCTCGATGCATTTACGCAAACAGGAGGTACCGGGGGAAGCCGATATCCGGAGGTAAATAACTTAATCAATCGCGATCTGAATCGCGGCACATTGGTTTGGAACTACAGTGGGCATGGCAGTAGTAGTCGACTGGCGCAAGAGGTTATTTTGGAACGCGAAATGTTTGCTGAATGGAACAATGCTAAGCGATTGCCGTTGTTTGTAACGGCTACTTGTGATTTTGCGCCGTTTGATAATCCTGCCAATCTTTCCATCGGTGAGGAGCTGTTTATTGGTAGAAGCAATGGAGCTATTGGATTGGTGACAACCACTCGATTGGTTTTTGCATCCAGCAATCGCGTAATCAATAATGATTTTCTACAGTTCCTTTTTCAAAAAGATGCACGCGGTCGGTACGCATCACTTGGTGAGTCGCTTCGACGTTCAAAAAATTACACGGTTCTCAATTCAGGTGATCTCGTGAACATTCGCAAGTTTGTTTTGCTCGGTGATCCTGCTTTGAAACTTGCAATACCTGAACATACGGTCACTACCACTACCTTGAATGGCAAACCCATTGCAGGATCTACCGATACCTTGAAAGCAAACAATGCATATACGATAGCAGGTGAAATCCGCAATCCCGATGGTTCAATTGACAACGCATTCAATGGCTTTATTTATCCCAAGGTATTTGATAAGCCGGTATCCATTTCCACTTTAGCCAACGATCCCACCAGTCTTGCGATTCCCTTTAAATCTGATGAAAATCTCATTTACAGCGGAAAGGTTGCGGTCACCAATGGTACATTCTCATTCAGTATGGTAGTGCCCTCTGATCTTGATTTCGCCTATGGTATTGGTCGCATTAATTATTATGCCGACGGAGGATCGAAGGAGGCGCAGGGGACCTATGACCGATTGGCAATTGGAGGTTGGGGTGGTCAAGTGACAAACGACAATAAAGGTCCCCAAATAAAAGCTTGGCTGAATTCAGAGCAATTTATCAATGGAGGCAAGGTTCGGGAAAATTCAACTTTGTTGGTTCAGCTCAGTGATGCTCAGGGTATTTATATTGGATCCTCCGGTATTGGTCGCGCTATCACCGCTGTTTTGGATGACCGGTTTGCAGAAGCCATCGTGCTTAACGATCAATTTGAGCCCACAAAAGGAAATACGGAAGGAAGAATTGCCTATCCACTCACCAACGTGAAAGAGGGTAAGCATACGTTGCGCATCAAGGCTTGGGATGTGCTCAACAATGCGTCTGAGTATGTACTGGAATTTGAGGTCATCACATTATCGCAAGTGGATATCGAATCGGTGAGCGTATATCCCAATCCCACCCAGGGATCAGTTACTCTCATCGCACTGCTTGATGGTCCCACTTCCGGAGCGAGGATTACCTTAGAAGTAGTTTCCTCAGCAGGAAAATTGGTGCATCGATCAGAGCGTCAACTGAATCAATCTGGGTTACGTAGTGTGAAAATGGAATGGACGGGAACCATGCAAAATGGGGCAGGATTATCCCCTGGCGTCTACTTTTGTCGTTTTATAGTTCGTTCTCCATCGGGTATAGAAACCACTCGTTCCCAAAAGTTGGTAATCCTTTAGCATTTAATTTCATATTTTTACGAAACAAACCGGAGCCTATTGTACCAATTTTACCCGCTTATCCTTTTAGAAAACAATCAATTACAATGAAAAGGACTACTCGGATTTTTCTTACCGGTCTGTGCACCCTTCTTTTTGTCACTTCGCTGCTGGCACAAAACTCAATCAATGTGGTAACCAGTGCTGTCCCCTTCCTTCGGATTTCACCGGATGCCCGTGCTGGTGGTATGGGCGACTTGGGAGTGGCAACATCACCCGATGTCAATTCTCAATTCTATAACGTGGCCAAGTATGCGTTCTCAACCAACCCGACTGGGATTGGTTTGACGTATACGCCATGGTTGAAGGACTTGGGACTGAATGACGTATTTCTGGCTTCACTTGCCGGTTATTACAAGCTTGATGAAAGCCAAGCAATTTCTGGCTCATTGAGGTACTTCAGTTTGGGAAATATTCAATTCACTGATAATCTCGGGAATGATCTCAATTCGTTCCGACCCAGAGAGGTTTCCGTCGATGCTGGTTATTCAAGAATTCTTTCAGACCGATTAAGCCTTGGTGTTTCATTGAGGTATATCAATTCCAACCTGGCTGGTGGCCAAGCAATAGGAGGTGTTTCCTATAAACCAGGTAATGCGGTTGCAGGGGATATTGGAATATATTATAATACACTCTCTGACGACGGCAGTGGAATCAGTTTAGGTGCCGCATTCACCAACTTAGGTTCTAAAATCAGTTATACCAGTGATGCAGCCCAAAAAGATTTCATTCCCGCCAATTTATCCATAGGAGCTGTATACACCAGCGTCAGCAATGAAGTGAACAAACTCTCATTTGGATTGGATATTCATAAATTATTAGTCCCAACGCCCCCTTTATTGGGCGATAGTGCTGGCCTTGCTCAATACAGAAGCAAAAGCGTAGTAGCCAGCTGGTTCAGTTCCTTCGGCGATGCTCCGGGAGGTTTTGGCGAAGAATTACGCGAATTCTATTTTTCTGCAGGTGGCGAGTACACGTACAATGATCAATTTTCTGTTCGAGCTGGATATTTTTATGAGGACAAAGAGAAAGGAAATCGTCAGTATTTTTCTCTCGGAGCAGGGTTTAAGTACTCCAGTTTAGCATTTAATTTTTCTTACCTAATTCCTTCGGGTAATGGTGTCAATAGAAATCCTTTATCCAATACCATCCGATTTGGATTAGTATTCGATCTTGCTCAACCGGATTATTGATCTTAAAACACAGCATGTCGTTCAGAACAGGATTTGGCATCGATTTTCATCAACTGGTAGAAGGGCGTGAGCTTTGGCTGGGTGGAGTGAAAATCCCACATCACAAAGGGGCACTAGGGCATAGTGATGCTGATGTATTACTGCACGCAATTTGCGATGCCATGCTGGGTGCTTTGGCTTTAGGCGACATCGGAACTCATTTTCCAGATACGGATCCTTCATTCAAAGGAATCGACAGTAAAATTCTTCTGCAAAAAACAAATGATCTTATTCTTCATCAAGGGTATAAGGTTGTGAATGTGGATGCTGCCTTGTGTTTAGAAGCTCCCAAGATCAAGCCCCACGTTGCCTCTATGTGTTCAACTATCTCTACGCTGTTGGGTGTTTCAACTTCCAACGTATCTATAAAAGCTACTACAACAGAAAAGATGGGATTTGTTGGGAGGGAAGAGGGACTTGTAGCATATGCTGTTGTACAACTTCATCACCAATTCAATAAAGTTCGCATCGTCAATCGTTCGCATCATCCGTTACCGGAATATGCAACTCTTGATTCCTCTGGAATGGACCTGCGTGCTTTTTTGGAGCATCCGCTCACGCTTTCTCCTTTAGAGCGCTTGCTCGTCCCAACAGGTCTGCATTTAGAGATACCTACTGGGATGGAGGCGCAAGTTCGCCCTAGAAGCGGACTGGCAATTCGCCAAGGTCTTACTTGTTTGAATACTCCCGGCACCATCGATGCGGACTATCGAGGAGAGATCAAGGTAATTTTAATCAACCTTTCCAATGAACCACAGGTCATCAATGATGGCGATCGGGTTGCTCAGCTTGTTTTTCAACACGTAGAAAAAGTTGCCTGGGAGCCTTCTGATGAATTAACTGCAACCAAGAGAAACGAAGGAGGTTTCGGCCATACGGGCACAAAATAATTCTATGCGTGTACCGGTATTTATATTATTCATAGCCTTGATTGGATCGTTGGCTTCTTGTAGGTCGACCAAAAAAATCAGTACGGTGGTTGCGAAAAAAGACAGTGTAGTGGTGGTCATCAAACCAGAGGATAGCGATTCAGCTAAAACAGTGCGCGCAACCTTTACGAAAATCAATGCTCAACGCATTCAATTTAAATCATTCGCATCCAAAGTGAGGGTAGATTATGCTGATGATAAAAATACGCGACTGGACTTCAGTGCTTTTCTACGCATGAAAAAAGACAGCGCCATTTGGGTATCCATCATTGCAGCATTGAACATTGAAGCCTATCGAGTGATGATTACTCCCGACAGCATCCT
>JAFMES010000239.1 GCA_017856605.1 Chitinophagaceae bacterium | reverse complement strand
TCACTAACTCGATTCCTTTGTTATTTATCAATTCCGGATAACGCTCCAATACCTCTTGCAATTTATTCACCGTTTCGCGTGCAGATGATTTGATGTCGATTAATAACTGCAGCGACTGCCCCTCGCGTGCATACACTTTGCCGTTGTTGCCCCGCAGTTTTACCAACAAGGGATCCAAATACAATGAAGCAAGAGTGCGCTCACTGCGTATGTCTTTTGCATCGTGCGCAACATAGAGCTCGCCTTCTTTCAGCCAAATATCTGCTTCCATGGATCCAAAGCCTCGCTCATACGCCAATGCAAATGGTCGCACTTGCTCATAGTCATTATGCGAGTGCGCCTGCGCAACAGTCGCCCTGCGCTGCGGACGCAATGCAGTTGTATCTACTCGTGACGGTGTCTCTTTTCCTGCAACAATCCCTCTTGCACTCAATGCAATGGCACGAATGATTTCGGTCATGTTTTCCAAATCAAGTGTGCCGACTTCATCGCTGGCCTTGTGGTAATGCGGCTCTTGATCCATCTTAGCAGTTGAGATGGTATGCGCAGGAACTCCCAGTCGCGCAAGGGTTGCATTATCGGATCGAAAAAATAATTGCTGATCCGGATAAGGATCGGGATAAAAAGTAAAACTGGTGCCCGTGAGATTTTTTTGCAATAGCTCGCCCATATTGGTCCGCTCATAACCTGTAATGAACGCACTGTTCTTGCCCCATTTGCTTTCTGTACCAATCATTTCAATGTTGAACATTGCCATCACCTGTGCAGGATCGAATTGACGTGAAAAATAACGTGCTCCAAATCCTCCAGACTCTTCTGCTGTGAACGCAACGAAGATCAACGTGCGTTCATTTTTCCCCATCTTCTTATAGTACTTGGCCAACATGATCATCGCAGTGGTGCCCGCTGCATCATCGTTGGCTCCATTATAGATGGAGTCGTTGTTTACCATTCTGCGACTGTTGATACCCAAGTGATCGTAATGCGCGGAGAAGATTACGTATTCGTTCGGTTTTGATTTTCCAGGCAGTACGCCGATCACATTCGATGCATTCGCCGGAGTTGTATCATTCGGTGCATGGGGAGCAACGTTGCGCTGTTTGGAAATTACAAAGGGTTGAAGGTAGGAGTTAGCCCCCTTCCATTTTTCCAAACCAATCTTTGCAAATTCTGATGCAATGAAATCTGCTGCTTTTTCTATCCCTGGTGTAAACACCCGTCTTCCCTGCATCTCATCGGAAGCCAAAACGGTTTCAATCCGGGTTACCTCTTTGACACCAATCCATTTTTTTTCCTGTTGTGCCTGCGCAATGAGCAGGAACAACAGCGCACTGAATAACGCTATTGTCTTTTTCATTTCTTGAAATTATAGGATTATTGCTTACCGAACGTGATTGTACCGCGACAATTCGGTGCTCCGCATTTGCATTCAAACGGTTCCATTTCCCGATCAAGCAATTCTGCATAATCGAGTGTGAGTTCTTCTCCCGGAGCAATGCTGCGCTTGGCATACATATTGAGTCCCCGCATCTGCGTGTTGGCGTTGCAGCTGTGGTTTTGTGGCGACCATTGATGCGGTTCTTCATCCCAAATTGCATACACATCACCCCCCAACGGATAAGCGTATTGTCCGAAAAATATTTTTTCCTCTGCGTTCCAATTTTTTTGCACGTGCTGTTTAGACACAATCCGTGTTGCGCGCTCTTCTCCGCAGTACAGCATCTCTCCTTCGTGAATGTGCCGTACCGCGTAGATGCCGTAACCCGCAATTGAATTGCCTTTGATGGCAAACGCTTTTTGTTTGCGCAGGTGACGCGCCATTCCTTCTTCGATGATCATTTTTAGAAAACCCGACTGACCAGTGCCGTCGTATTTCAAAATGTAGTCGGCTGAACCTTCGTATCCATCGGAATAAAAAACCGAACAACTGAAATTCACTTCTAAAAAATAGATGGAACTTCCGCGTACCCGAAAATCCATTCGCGCATATCCCTTTCCGCCAAATCCATTGAAGATGCGTTCTGCGGCAGATCGCAATTCTGTTTCCAAAGCAGAATCATTGCAAGGAATGTTTGCACCGGGATGCAGTTCTGAAGTCTTCAGTGCATAAGTCTTGAAAGCAAATCCCTCTGGAAAAATATATTCAACCGGTTTGAAGGAGCGACAAGATTTTCCATCGGGGAGTCCCGCTACCAGTACCGTGAACTCTCTTCCTTCAATATATTCTTCTACCAATACCTCCGGATAATCTACCAGTACGGAGGCTACTTTGGTGAAGAGTGCAGAGCGATCGTTGACGAGCGACTGATGATCTACACCTAAGCTGTCGCCTGCCTTTGCAGGTTTTACAAACAGGGGATACGAAAGCGATGGTGCCACTGCTTCCAATTCCTCCAGTGATTTTACAGTATGAGCAGGCGGGGTATCGACGTTGACACAGTACGCCAGGTATTTCATGAGTGGTTTGGGGACGTCGTAGAGAGAGGCGGGGGGACCGGTATACGGAAGATTGAGCAGGTCCATATAGTGAATCACTTCAACCGAGGGCACTTCCCATTCCAGGTAGCCTTCGCAGAGGTTCACGTAGATGTCAAAATTCTTTTTTGAAAGTTCCTGCAGTTGACGATACGATCTGGTCTTGTTCAGCAATACAGTTTCAAAGCTAGCATCCGGGATCAATGGCGAGAGATCGCGAACCGGATCGTAGTATTGATAATCGACCTGAGAAGTGGAATAGTCCGGCTGAAGTACACAGATCT
>JAFMES010000052.1 GCA_017856605.1 Chitinophagaceae bacterium | reverse complement strand
AGGAAGAAAATAAAGTTGAATATGCATCTCTGCATCCTGGAGTGATGCATGCTTGCGGTCACGATGTGCACACCAGTTGCCTACTAGGGGCAGCGCGCATTTTAAATGAATTACGCCATGAGTGGGAAGGAACGTTGAAATTAATTTTTCAACCAGGTGAAGAAAAGAATCCAGGTGGTGCCAGCATTCTCATGCGTGAAGGAGTATTGGAAAATCCCAAGCCAGAGAGAATCTATGCACTGCATGTACATCCACAGTTGGAAGTTGGCAAATTGGGATTTGTAGCAGGAAAAGTAATGGCCAGTGCCGACGAGTTATACATTACTGTGAAAGGCAAAGGAGGCCATGCTGCAAAACCTAATCTAACAGCAGATACGATACTCACTGCATCACAGATGGTGGTTGCCCTGCAACAAGTGGTGAGCCGTAACAACAACCCCTTCTCCCCCTCCGTACTTTCAATATGTGCTGTTAACGGAGGCTTCACCACCAATGTAATCCCTTCGGAAGTAAAGTTGATGGGGACCTTCAGAGCCATGGATGAAAAATGGCGATTTGAAGCGCATGACCGGATCAAAAAAATTGTACAAGATGTTGCGTCGGCTCACGGAGCAGAAGCCACCTTGGAGATCAGTGTAGGCTACCCTGCTGTCATCAACGATCAACAGTTGGTTGATGGTGCCAGGATACTTGCTTGCGAATTAATTGGAAGTGAAAAAACAGTTGAAGCGGAATTAAGCATGGGCGCAGAAGATTTTGGATACTATACCCAGGCAATCCCTGGTTGCTTTTTCCGTTTGGGAACAGGAAACGTATCCAGAGGAATTACTTCAGGTGTACATACGCCTACGTTTGATGTAGATGAAGAAGCGATGAAAACCGGTATAGCCATGATGGCCTACCTGGGAATGAAAGGCTAGATTGATTATTAACGAAACTTGACATATGTATAAAAAAACGTTGCGAAAAGAGCAGGCTCTTGAATACCATGCCAAGGGAAGGCCGGGTAAAATAGAAGTCATCCCGACAAAAGAAGCCAAGACCCAACGTGATCTTTCATTGGCCTACTCTCCGGGAGTAGCAGAGCCTTGCAAAGAGATTCACGAAAATGTAGAGAACGTTTATAAATACACCGCAAAGGGAAATCTGGTAGCGGTGATCAGTAATGGAACAGCGGTATTGGGACTCGGCGATATTGGTCCAGAAGCGGGCAAGCCCGTGATGGAGGGCAAGGGAGTGCTTTTCAAAATTTTTGCAGACATTGACGTTTTTGATATTGAGATCAACGAAAAAGATCCAGTAAAATTCGTTGAGATTGTTAAAGCATTACAGCCTACGTTTGGAGGCATCAATTTAGAAGACATAAAAGCTCCGGAATGCTTTTACATTGAAGAGCGCCTCAAAGCAGAGATGGATATCCCCATCATGCACGACGATCAGCACGGAACAGCAATCATCAGTGCTGCTGCATTATTAAACGCATTGGAATTACAAGAAAAAAAGATCAAAGACATTGTCATTCTTGTCAATGGAGCAGGTGCAGCTGCCATGGCCTGCATCGAACTTTATGAAGCCTTGGGAGCAAAACGCGAGAATGTATGGATGTTTGATTCAAAAGGAATGATCCATTCCAAGCGGGATGATTTAGATGATCGAAAAAAACGTTTTGCAGTCAACCGTAACCCGCTTACGCTAGAACAAGCATTTGAGAACGCGGATGTGTTCATTGGATTGAGTAAAGGGAATGTGGTGACTAAAGAAATGATCAAAAAAATGGCACCCCGCCCTATTGTATTTGCCATGGCCAATCCCGATCCAGAAATCAGTTGGGAAGATGCAACGTCCACCCGGGATGATATCATTATGGCGACTGGTCGCTCTGACTATCCCAATCAAGTAAATAATGTGTTAGGATTCCCCTACATATTCCGTGGCGCATTGGATGTAAGAGCAAAGCACATCAACGAAGCCATGAAACTTGCAGCAGTGCATGCACTGGCAGAACTAACCAGGACTGCTGTTCCGGATATTGTCAACATGGCTTACAATGAGAGCAACATAGCCTTTGGTCCAAATTACATCATACCAAAACCACTGGACCCGCGCTTAATCAGCACTGTTTCACCAGCCGTTGCAAAAGCAGCGATGGAAAGTGGCGTGGCCAAAAAACCCATAACCGACTGGAATGCTTATGAGATTGAATTGAATAAACGCCTTGGAATCGACAATCAATTGGTCCGTGCATTGGGAAGTAAGGCCAGGAAGGATCCTAAAAAAGTGGTGTTTGCTGATGCAGAGAATGCCAAAGTGCTGAAGGCAGCTCAGATTGCTTTAGACGAAGGAATTGCTTTTCCCATCTTGTTGGGAAATCCTGATGTGATCAATGAAATAGCAGAAGCCAATAGTATTGTCATTGAAGATATGGAGGTCATTGATCCAAAAGCAGCATCCGTATCTGATCTGAGAAAGACATTTGGAGAACTGTTTTTCAAGAAGCGGCAACGCAGAGGCGTCAACAAATACGAAGCTTCCAAGTTGATGAAGGAGCGCAATTATTTTGGTTGCATGATGGTAGAGACGGGAAAAGCGGATGCCATGATCTCGGGATTGAGTCGCAATTACCCCGATACCATACGGCCTGCTTTGCAGATCATTGGTACGGAGGAAGGAGTGAGCAAGATTGCCGGCATGTACATCATGCTGACGAAAAAAGGTCCCTTGTTTTTGGCTGATACCACCGTCAATTTCAATCCAACTGCAGAAGAACTTGCGGACATCACCTTATTAGTAGCTAAAGAAGTTCGAACGCTTGGTGTTGAGCCCAGGATTGCGATGTTGAGTTATTCCAATTTTGGCAGTAGCGATACCCCAGAAGCGATTACTGTGCGCAATGCACGCACCTTGGTAAAGGAACGCAATCCATCGCTGATCGTTGATGGCGAAGTGCAAGGCATCGTTGCATTCAATAAAGAGATCATGCGGGAAAACTATCCCTTCTCTGAATTGGTGAACAACGGTGAAGTGAATACCCTAATTTTCCCTAACCTGAGTGCAGGTAATATTGCATACAACTTGTTACAGGAAGTTGGTGAAGCTGATGCGATTGGTCCGGTTTTGCTGGGACTTAAAAAACCTGTTCACGTTCTGCAACTGGGATCTTCCACCCGCAGCATTTTGAACATGGTGATGATTGCAGTAATCGACGCACAATACAAATCCAAGAAAGGCGAACGTTCATGAATATATTTACGCGATTCGGACAGTTTCTGCTGATGATCCGCGGTATGTTTACCCGACCGGAAAACATTCGCATGTATTGGAAGGAACTCATGCATCAATGCAGCGAGTTGGGCATTGGTTCATTAGGCATCGTTTCGATCATTTCGCTGTTCATTGGAGCGGTATCCACGGTGCAGACTGCATATCAGTTTGTGAGTCCCATTATCCCGCGCTCCGTCATCGCACAAATTGTAAGAGACAGCGTCATCCTTGAATTTGCGCCAACCATTACGTGCATCGTATTGGCAGGAGTGGTAGGAAGTAAGATCTCCAGTGAGTTGGGTAATATGCGCGTGAGTGAACAGATCGACGCCCTGGAAATGATGGGAATCAACACTAAAGCATATCTCATTTTACCCAAAATCATAGCTGCGATGATCACCATTCCTTTGCTGGTAATCATTGCCATGACTCTGGGGATTTGGGGTGGCCGCTTTGTGGGCGATGTAACCGGTATACTGCCGCATGAGATTTACGACAGGGGATTAGTAGAGTCATTCGTTCCATACAATGTGACGTTTGCACTGACAAAGGCCTATACCTTCTCATTCATCATCACAGCCATTCCCGCTTATTTCGGCTACAATGTTCGCGGCGGTGCACTGGAGATCGGAAGGGCAAGTACTACAGCGGTGGTGGTGAGTTGTGTAATTATATTGTTGGCAGACTACATTCTTGCTCAAGTGTTACTATAACCATGATTACGATAAACAACATAGAAAAGGGATTTGATGGCAGGCCAGTAATCGATAAGGTGTCGGCAGAATTTGAGACTGGAAAATGCAACCTCATCATCGGAGCCAGCGGCAGCGGAAAGACTGTATTGATGAAATGCCTTGTTGGATTGATTACGCCCGATGCCGGAGAGATTGGCTACGACGGAGAAAGCTTTACCAATATGGACGCTGAGAACCGAAAAATCATGCGCAGTAAAATTGGTATGCTGTTTCAGGGTTCTGCGCTGTTCGATAGCATGACGGTAGAACAAAACATCATGTTTCCCCTTGATATGTTCACCCGCGGTACCCGTGCCGAAAAACAAAAACGAGTTGACGAAGTGCTTGATCGCGTCAATCTTTCGGGAGCACATAAAAAATACCCTGCAGAGATCAGTGGAGGAATGAAAAAGAGGGTTGGTATTGCGAGGGCTATCGTCCTGAATCCACAGTACCTGTTTTGTGATGAGCCCAATTCGGGACTCGATCCGCAGACTTCATTGGTCATTGATCGACTCATTAAAGAAATTACAACCGACTACAACATCACCACCGTTGTGAATACCCACGACATGAACAGCGTGATGGAAATAGGAGATCGAATTTTGTACATGTTTGAAGGGCACAAAGAGTGGGAGGGGACAAATAAGGAGATCATTTTTAGCAAAAACGAGCGACTCAATAATTTCATATTTGCTTCGGAATTTCTCAAAGATGCCAAAGACATGCGGATGCTGGAAGTCAGGGGAAAGATCGATAACAACCGCAATATGGACGAGCTATTGAAGTAAGATTTTGTTACCTTCGCGACACCAAAAAATATCAATTCTGCCATGTCAGTATTAGTCAACAAATCCTCCAAAGTCATTGTACAGGGTTTCACCGGAACAGAGGGAACATTTCATGCCACTCAAATGATTGAGTATGGCACTCAGGTTGTGGGTGGTGTAACCCCAGGTAAAGGGGGCAGCCAGCACTTGGATCGACCAGTTTTCAATACGGTTGCCGACGCGGTGAAGTCGACCGGCGCCGATGTCAGTATCATATTTGTACCTCCTGCATTCGCAGCCGATGCCATCATTGAAGCTGCGGAGGCAGGCATTGGACTAGTCGTTTGCATTACGGAAGGGATTCCGGTGCAAGACATGGTCAAAGTAAAAAATTACCTCCAGGGATCTAACACACGTTTGGTGGGACCTAATTGTCCTGGTGTCATCACAGCAGGAGAATGCAAAGTGGGTATTATGCCCGGTTTTATTTTTAAGTCAGGCAGTATAGGGATTGTATCAAAATCAGGCACCCTCACCTATGAAGCAGCCGATCAAATTGCAAAGGCAGGACTCGGCGTTACTACAGCAATTGGAATCGGCGGTGATCCCATCATCGGAACTACCACGCGAGAGGCAGTTGAATTGCTCATGAAGGATCCTGCTACAACCGGTATCGTAATGATCGGTGAAATCGGCGGAGGCATGGAAGCAGAAGCAGCCCGTTGGATTAAGGAGAATGGCACAAAGCCTGTGGTAGGATTTATTGCAGGTCAAACTGCTCCTCCCGGAAGACGCATGGGTCATGCTGGTGCAATCATCGGCGGATCAGACGATACTGCAGCCGCGAAGATGAAAATCATGCGCGAATGTGGTATCCACGTTGTGGATAGTCCAGCTGATATCGGTAAGACAATGGCCCAAGCAATTAAGGGTTAATCACACAACTTTTCTTATCATTGTCGAATGAAACGTTCGACTGTCTACTACATCCCATACAAGTTTAGAAGGGTTGAGAATTTACACATCCTCTTGTGGCTCATAAAGGATAGCTGCTGGGCATTGAACCTCAAGTACCCTGCTGTAATCATGATTGCACCCACCCTTTTGGTAGCCATTCTCATAACCTATCAAACCAGGAGGATCACCAGTGAGTTATTGCATAATCTGGCTATCGACTTCTGGATCACTGCCAACTGCACCTGGATGGTAGGTGAGTTTTTTGGATGGGACACCAATTTGGTGGGAGAATACGGACTCCGAGAGTTTTCTATCGTGCCCTTTAGTATTGGTTTACTGATCTTGGGCTACTACTACCTTGTCTATATGCACAAAGCGGATTTTGAAGATAAAGTACACCAGCAAACTGAATCTGTTATAGAAGAAGAGGCCGCAAAAGCTGGTCAATAACCCGTTCTTTTCTCCCTTGGCTTGAGTTATCTTTGCGCCATGTTCAGATCACATACATGCGGAGAACTGCGTATGGGTGACATCGGCAAAGAGGTCACGCTGGCAGGCTGGGTTCAAACCATTAGAAAATTTGGAGCAATTACTTTTGTCGACCTGAGGGACCGATACGGCATTACACAGCTGGTATTCAATGAGGCATTGAATACTCAATTGGAATCTCATCCACTGGGAAGGGAGTTTGTTTTGCAGGCAAAAGGAAAGGTGATCGAGCGGACCAATAAAAATGGAGCAATCCCCACAGGCTCCATTGAAATCGATGTGCAGCAATTCACCATCTTAAATAAATCAGCCGTTCCTCCCTTCACCATTCAGGACGATACCGACGGAGGGGATGACTTGCGCATGAAGTACCGCTATTTGGACTTAAGAAGGAATGCAGTAAAGAAAAATCTCGAACTACGGTACGCAGTAAATCGTTCAGCACGGAACTATTTACACGAGAATAATTTCATGGATATAGAGACTCCATTTCTGATCAAATCTACTCCTGAAGGAGCTCGTGATTTTGTTGTACCCTCACGAATGAATGCGGGTCAATTCTATGCCCTACCCCAATCGCCGCAAACCTTTAAGCAACTTTTGATGGTGAGCGGTTACGATCGGTACTACCAAGTAGTCAAATGCTTTAGGGACGAAGACTTGCGTGCGGATCGTCAACCGGAATTTACGCAGATTGACTGCGAAATGTCATTTGTAGAACAAGAGGATATCCTCAACATGTTTGAGGGTTTGATTAAACGAATCTTTAAAGACGTTAAAGGAATTGAATACAACGATGCAGTAGAGCGAATGACCTGGGAAGATGCCATGTGGAATTATGGCAACGACAAACCGGACATCCGTTTTGGTATGCGTATTTGCACACTTAAAAAACCATCGACGGTATTTGCAGAAAAGCAGGATCAATCGATCCTGATCAATGGGGCCAATTTTCAGGTTTTTGACGGAGCGGAAGCTGTTCTTGCCATTGCGGTCAGTGGTGGCGCAGTCTACACACGCAAGCAGTTGGATGAGTTAACCGAATGGGTTAAGCGTCCCCAGATCGGAATGAAGGGCCTTGCCTATATTAGATTCAACGAGGACGGAACCTGCAAAAGCAGCATAGATAAGTTTTATACAGAGGAGCGCCTCAAATCGATTGTGGATGCGGCGGGTGCACAGAAAGGCGACCTGGTATTGATATTGGCCGGTGCTGAAGAGCGGACGCGAAAGGCAATGAGCGAGCTACGTCTAGAACTAGGCGAGCAGATGGGCTTACGTAAAAAAGACGAATACAAATTATTGTGGGTGCTTGACTTTCCTTTATTTGAATATGCAGAAGAGGAGAATAGATGGGTTGCTCGCCATCATCCTTTTACATCACCCAAGCCATCGCAGATAGATACAATGATCAACAATGATCCCGTCATTCACGATGCTGCAAATTATCTTGCCCACCCCTATGCACAGATCAAAGCCAACGCTTATGATATGGTGTTGAATGGCAATGAAATTGGAGGTGGATCAATTCGAATCTATCAACGCGCCTTGCAAGAAAAGATGTTTGATGCACTGGGAATGAGTCAGGAAGAAGCCCTACACAAATTTGGATTCTTACTCGGTGCTTTTGAATATGGCGCTCCACCTCATGGGGGAATTGCATTTGGATTTGACCGTTTATGCGCGATACTTGGTGGAAGTGAAAGCATACGCGACTTCATTGCATTTCCAAAAAATAATTCAGGAAGGGATGTCATGCTTGACGCACCATCAACCATTGATGATGCTCAACTCAATGAGTTGAATATACTACTGAAGAACAGCTAACAGCAGTTATTTTTTATGATGTTTCCTGCTCCATACCTCGTGTATGGGATCTCCTTTTGAGCTTTTTCCCTTATGATGCCAGTCGCCCTCAATGACCTCTGCATCAAATGTCAATGAAGCTCCCACCCGTGAAGCATCGCGTGAAAAGAATTCGATATTTTCTGTGTACTGCCCGTTTTTAAATGTATAGGTTCCGCCACCTGTTCCAAAGAACTCACCCGTTTCTGAATTAATAGCAGCCCATTGAAAACGAGTGCCGGACATGATTTTGAGTGTTTTGCGGGCTCCTGGATTCATGGGCATCATGTTTCCGTTTTGGTGCCTTCCTGTTATGCGCCAGTTACCTGCTAAACCGCTAGTTGCGTCATCTACACGCTCCCACTCTTTTGTGATACCTTCTGCCGGCAGATGCAACTTCTTCCCTTTCAATTTGTGATCGTATGAAAAACTGAGTTTGACTTCATCCTTATTGTCGGTATTGAATTCGATTACCCCCGACATATTTTCACCGTCAATTGTTGCAGTACCGCCGCGCGTACGGATGAATTTGCGATTGGCTACGTGAAACGTAGAGACGACAAAATAATTATCGACAATGGTCATGTACTGAATGGCTGTATCCAGATCACGCACCCATGCACCATTGAGGTCTTGAGCTGTTACTGAAACAGAGATTAAACATGAAAGGATCCAGATACCGATGTGTTTCATACTCTTGTATTTATAATTTACGAATACGAATATTTCTAAAACGAACAACATCACCATGACCAAGAAAACCAATATGTCCAGATCCGTTTAGGAGCCCAGGATGCTTTTGTCCATCTGCGGTTCCATTCAATGATGCCTCTTTGATATCGCCATCCAATATCACCTGATCATTGAGGATTACTTTTATTTTAGAACCTTTTGCAATTACGGTTTGCTTGTTCCATTCACCTGTTGGAAGTAAGTAACCTCGTTTTGCAGGTATCACACCATAAACGGATCCGTGATACTGATAGGGTTTCAATTTTTCGTAAATCGGTGCTTCATTGTCTAAGATCTGCAATTCCATTCCTACATAAGCTGCATCACCTTCTGTGGGAGTACGAATCCCCAACCCATTATTGGATCCTGGGGTGAGCTGAAATTCAAAGCGGTACTCAAAATCGCTGAACTGTTCCGCGGTAAACAGGTTTCCCTTTCCTCTTCCGGGATACGTTACAATAGCGCCATCTTCTACAACATATCCCTCTTTGTTGCCAATCCATTTATTAAGATGCGTGCCATCAAATAGCGGTTCAAATCCCTCTTTCTTCTCCTGTTCCGTGAGGAGTGAGAGCTGAGGTGGATTGAGTTCTCGAATATAGAGGTTGCGGTAGGCGACATAGGTACCGTGGGCTTGCAATTCAATTTGTTCTTCTGCAAAAATGGGCAGGTTGCGATCCCAGTAATTTTCTAGCACCGTTTCATCCGTAACTTTTTGCCCATTCAAGTAAACCGTTACTTTTTCACCCTTCATGACGATATGGAACGTATTCCATTCACCAATGGGATGATCAGCAACCATCAATGGCTTACTTTGATTTTTCTGATTGTTGTAAAGTCCACCAGAACCAACTTGAGCACCAGATTCACGACGTGAAGTATCCCAGATTTGAACTTGCGGACTACCCCTTAAATAAATACCTGCATCTCCTTTTGCAGTAATTTTCCAATCCACATACATTTCAAAATCTCTGTATTTTTTTCTTGTACAGAGATTATCACCATGCCCGGTAAATACAAGTAACCCATTTTCAACTATCCAATCGTTTTGTATCTGAGCATTGGCAACCCCTTCTGCCTTTAGCAATTCATCCTCACTCATTTTTGAGCGTGTTATAGGATTACCTACCAATCCCTTCCAGCCGGTTAGGTCTTTACCATTGAAGAGGGATTCCCATCCATTGTCGTATGGAATTGCCTTAAGGTAACTGGCTAGCAATTTATTAAGTGCAATGCTATCGGTTCCGCGGATGAGTGCCTTTGCCTTTTCCACTGCTTGGCGAGGAGCCCTTCCTCTTAAAGAAGGTTGACGAAGTGCCATTCGGGCAACAATTGAAGCAGCTTGGTGCTTTAATAACGGATCATCCAAAAAGCCTGCAGTTACCATGAGCGCAGGGAAACTGGTAACGGCTTCTAATTTATTTAGCAGGCGACGACGTTCAACAGGATCTGCTGTTTTCTGCATATCGTCTTGAAATTTCAGAAGAAAACGGGGATCCTGCATATTGACCATGCCAATGAGTGGCTTGTTCTCTGCTTGCGCTGAAGGCAATTGATACTGAACGTACTTTAGAGCTGATTCAATGTTTTGTCGAGACTCACCCTGTGCTTTTATTAGAGCGGTATTCAATGCTGCGATCGAAGAAGCTGATCGAATTGTTGCCAGTGACCGCGATGCAGGTCCGCTCCATTGCGCATCGAGAAGCAGTTTTGATAGTGCAGGTACAACTTGGTCGGATCCCAATATTCCTGCGATTGATATCAAATATTCTTTTGCATAAAATGAACGAGCATGCTTAATAGCTGAAGCAAGCTGTTTTCCAAAACGTTCGCTCTCCTGCGACTGGTTGGCAATACGATGCAAATGTGCGTCAATGCTATATGTTGCTGCAAGTCGTAAAGAATCATCATCCAGTGCAGTGAATTGTTTTTTCCAGTTGTCTTGTTGAGCAAACAATCCAGTTAGGGGAAATGCTATAAGCAGGAAAAAAAAGGTAATTCGTTTCATGAAAATATTTTTCAAATGGTCCAAGGAGCACGCATAGGTGGATAGATGTACCGATTGGCTTCTGCATCATTGATGAATTCTTGTCGAATTGGGTCAAAATTCAGAGATCGACCCAATTGCAATGCAATCTTACCCATGTTGATGATGGTACAAGAGCGATGTCCATTCATTTCATTGAGTGCAAAAGTTTTTCGGTACTTGACCGATTCAACGAAACTGGTGACTTGTGGCTCAGGGTCGGGCATCATGGCCAATTTATCTTCCAAGTTGGGGATGGTCGACTTGAAGCCTTTGAAGAGTTTACCATTGGGACCCTCGATGTAAGCGACATCTGGGTCTTTGGCTTCACCGTCCAGGATAATCTTACAGCCGTCCTCGTAAGTGTAGGTGATCTTTCTAAAGGTTCCGCAGGCATCGGGGTGTTGCTGTTCGGCGTCTACTTCCACTTTAATGGGACTGGTATGGTCCTTACCCAAGAAATACTGTATGGGGTCTAGGTAGTGCTGACCCATGTCTCCCAGTCCACCTCCATCATAATCCCAATACCCCCTGAATGTTCCGTGCACGCGGTGAGGATGATAAGGTTTAAAAGGAGCTGGTCCGAGCCAACGTTCGTAGTCCAATTCTTGCGGCACCGGTTGTGGCTCCAATTGGGTTTTGCCGACCCAATAAAATTTCCAATCAAACCCGGTATGTTTACTGACCGTCACAGTCAATGGCCAACCCAATAAACCGGAGTCGACCAACTTTTTGATTGGACGAACTGTAGTGTTCATTCCATAGAAACGGTCCTCAAATCGAAACCAGGTATTGAGACGAAACATTCGACCATATTGTTTGACTGCCTCTACCACACGCTTGCCCTCTCCAATGGTTCTGGTCATGGGCTTCTCACACCAAATGTCCTTGCCAGCGCGAGCAGCGTCTATGGCCATGATGCCATGCCAATGCGGTGGAGTTGCTATATGCACAATGTCCACTTCCGGAAGTGCAATCAATTC
>JAFMES010000238.1 GCA_017856605.1 Chitinophagaceae bacterium | reverse complement strand
GTCTTCATTATACCAATCGCGACAATCAACCTGAAACGCCACTTATTATTCATCGTGCTCCTCTTGGCACCCATGAGCGATTCATAGGCTTCTTGCTCGAGCACTATGCAGGTAAATTCCCTCTCTGGCTTTCTCCTTTGCAGGTTAAACTGCTTCCCATAAGTGATCGTTTCAATGCGTATGCGCAGGAGACGTGTGCATTGCTGAATCAATCCGGTTTACGTGCTGAGGTCGATGATCGCTCAGAGAAAATCGGAAAGAAAATCCGTGATACTGAATTGATGAAAGTTCCCTACATGTTCATAATCGGCGAAAAAGAGGTCAGTGAGAACAAAGTGGCTGTTCGTCGTCAGGGAAAAGGAGATCTTGGTCAATATGCCATTTCGGAAATATTGACTACCTTAACATCGGAAATACTGAAGCGGCAGAATAATTAATTTTTAAAAACTTGAGCGGAATACCTCCACTGCCGAAGGGGAAAACCGCTGACCATTATGGCATTACCTAACAGACCGTTCAATCGTCCAGGAGGAGGTTTCAGACCTCGTTTCATCCACAAAAAAGAACCAGAACATCGCATTAACCAATTCATCCGAGTGCCACAGGTAAGGCTGGTGGGCGACAATGTAACGATGGGAGTCTATCCCACGCAAGAGGCACTTCGTATGGCCCAACAACTCGAACTCGACTTGGTAGAGATTTCTCCCCAGGCTGATCCCCCTGTTTGTAAAATCATCGATTACAATAAATTTCTCTACGATAAGAAAAGAAAAGAGAAAGAAATGAAGGCCAAAAGTAAATCGGCCGAACTCAAAGAAATTCGATTTACACCTGGTACAGACGACCACGATTTTGATTTCAAAGCACGTCACGCAGAAAACTTTTTAAAAGAAGGGAATAAGGTTAAAGCCTATGTTCAGTTCAAAGGACGTGCAATCATGTTCAAAGAACGGGGTGAACTTGTGCTTCTAAAATTTGCTGAACGACTAGCAGAAATTGGTCAGGTTGAAGGGTTGCCAAAATTAGAAGGCAAACGCATGCTCATGGTGATTGCTCCTAAAACAGGTAAGAAAAAGCCATCTGCTCAACCCTCCGCGCCTCCTGCAGAGTAGTGCCATCAAACGGATCTGCTTTTTTCATTGTTCCATTTGCCGCTCAATAAATAAATAGCGGACATGATCAGTATGGCGCTCCAATAGAGCCATTCTGAAGCCCAACCCCACGCTAGCGATAGGTTGAGTTCATGCATGACGATGTATATGTATATGCAATACAAGATGATTGTGATGAACTCAATCAATAAATTGATTCGGGTGTTTCCAGTTCCAGTAACAGCATTAAGGCAAACTGTTGAAATGGACATTAATAATATAGAAACGCCCACGATTCGCAATACGGGGACTCCCATTGCTAGAAATTCGGGATCTGCATCGTAAATGGATAAAATGGTCCCAGGCATGGTTAACAATGGAATTACAATAATCAGTGAAGAACCAAGGCTGAGGGTGATGACTTTTCGAATGAGCAGCAAGACTTTATCCTGGCTCCCTTGACCAATGATATTGGATACCATCGTATTGGTTGTACCGGCAAATGCCCAAATAAAAATACCACAGAATCCAAAAACTAGTCGCATCAACTGACTAATATCAAGCGCCATTCTTCCATCATGAGATATTAGTATAAAAAAGAATTCCCAACTGATGATACTGATGGCATATTGAAGAATGAGAGGGGAGGATTGGACCAATACTGTCGACATGGTTTTAGTATTGATAGCAAGTTGATTAAAAAGTCCAAAACGATCGCTCATTCCTTTTGTACGAATGATCAGAAAAACAACTGCCATTCCAACACATTCGGCAATTACACTCGCATATGCAGCACCATTGAAGCCCAATGCGGGTAAACCCAACTTCCCAAAAATCAGTGCATAGTCCAATATCACATTGGTTAATGTTTCAGAAAGAGTACCCCATACCAGCAATTGACTTTGATTGGTTCCAACAAGCAGCGCATTTCTCATCTGATAGAGGTAAAGAAACGGGAGTCCCCAAATTCGTATGTGCAAAAATCCCATGGTCTGATCATGCAGAATTGGATCTGTGAATCGCTTAAAAATGAATGGAGCCAGTCCGTAGGTGATGAGTATTCCTATCCCGGCAATGGCCAATATCAAGTAAACACTTTGAGTAAATAGCTGTCCAATTTCCTGCAAACGATCTTGTCCCGCTCTTCTGGAAATCAGGGCCTGAAGACCGTTATTGAGACCAAAGCCCACAACTGAAAAAATGAGGTAATAGACACCCGTCACCCCCGAAGCGCCTACAAAACCTTCGCCTAGCTGAGCTAGAAAGATACTATTGATGAGGTAGTTGAATTGTGGGACCAAAATGGCAAAACTGATCGGCAATGCCATGCTCAAAATCTGGCGATTACTGATCTCTAGTTTTAAGTCCCGTTCCATATGCACTGCTTTTCCCGCGTTGGTCTGCAAACCTACATTGTTTTGTCGGGACGAGATGGCTAAATCCATTAAATTTGCTCAATTGGTTATGGTAGCCGAACATTTACTTTTTCGTTATTCTTCCTCAACGGATTGGTCCGAAAAACAGGGACTCAAACTCACCCTTGAGTTAGGCGACACCTACCTGAACTATTGCATCAGCGATAAGTCGGGTTCGGAAATTTATTCTACCGGTTTAACGCATTCCGATTTAGAAGTAACCGATAGGGACTTAGTTGAATTTCTTGGCATCCCTGATCTATCTCATTCT
>JAFMES010000237.1 GCA_017856605.1 Chitinophagaceae bacterium | reverse complement strand
GATTGGTGATTCCGGGATATTGATCTTCAAATCGATCAAAATTTAAGCGAAAAGGGAGCTTGTAATTTCCTTGGCCCCAAGCTGAACGCAGGGTAGAATTACCCTTAAGCCTAAACCCTACATTTTTCCAAGTCTTACCATTGAACCGCATCGTCACATCGGTGTAGTTGGGTTCGGCTGTGCTATTGGTAGGAGGAGATGGTGTGTTGGATCCAAAATCATACCCGACAATGGATTTTACGTTTGCACGAATTGAAGTCCATTGCTCAGCTGTCATCACCAATTCAATGGTATTTACTTTGTCTTGTGGAAATACAGTCGTGTAATTTGGAATCACATTTCCATGACTTTCAAAAGTCCAATCGCCATTATACTTGGTTGTATCAGAGGCAGTAAAGCCGCCTCCAGTGAGTTCGTTTTTACTACACGATGAAAGAATGAAAATAACCATCCCTGCATATAGGGAAAAAGTATGCCGAAAGAGTTGGGAAAGGGTATAATGCATAATCGGTTGATAATCCTATGGAAATTTACCATTAGATTATCAACCGATATGTTAAAATACGTCTTAGTTATCGAACTTAAGATCTAAGCCTAATCCACGTAGCTCATGTACGAGTACGTTAAAGGATTCAGGAACACCCGCCTTAGGCACGTTATCGCCTTTGACAATGGCTTCGTACGTCTTAGCTCTTCCAATGATATCGTCTGACTTGAGTGTAAGAAGCTCTTGAAGAATGTTGGATGCACCATAAGCTTCCAATGCCCATACTTCCATCTCACCGAAACGCTGACCACCAAATTGAGCTTTACCTCCGAGTGGCTGCTGCGTAATGAGAGAATAAGGTCCAATTGAACGTGCGTGCATCTTGTCATCCACCATGTGATGGAGTTTCAGCATGTAGATGATGCCGACAGTCGCTTTTTGGTGGAAGCGCTCTCCAGTTTCACCATCATAAAGGTGGGTATGACCGAAACTTGGCAAGCTGGCTTTATCAATCAGATCCTTGATTTCATCTACACTGGCACCATCGAAGATGGGTGTAGAAAATTTCATTCCCAGCTTCTCTCCTGCCCAACCAAGGATGGTTTCGTAAATCTGTCCCAAGTTCATACGAGAAGGTACGCCCAATGGATTCAGAACGATATCGACCGGTGTACCATCCTCAAGGAACGGCATGTCTTCCGCGCGAACGATTTTTGCAACGATTCCTTTGTTACCGTGGCGACCCGCCATCTTATCTCCTACCTTCAATTTGCGTTTGACCGCGAGGTATACTTTCGCAAGCTTCAATACACCAGCAGGCAATTCATCACCAATCGAGATGTTGAACTTCTCGCGCTTGTATCGTCCCAATTCTTCGTTGTAACGGATGTTGTAATTGTGCAACAAGGTATTGATGGCGTCGTCTGTTTTTGCATCGCCTGTCCATCCCAATGGATTGATGTTCTGGTAGTCGATGTTAGCCAGCGCTTTTGCAGAGAATTTATTTCCCTTGCCTACAATCACTTCACCAAAATTATTGGAAACACCTGCTGAATTTTTTTCCTTCAGAAGCGTCTGCAGTTTGCCTACCAACAATTCAAGGATATCTTTTTCATTTTGCGTATGAATGGCTTCCAGTTTTTCAAGAGCAGCTTTTTCCTTTGCCTTTGAATTTTTATCTTTTTTCGCACGCTGGAAGAGTTTCTTTCCAATCACCACACCTTCTGTTCCGCTTGGAGCCTTCAGAGAAGCATCTTTCGCGTCACCAGCCTTGTCACCGAAGATGGCTCTGAGGAGTTTCTCTTCTGGGGTGGGATCGCTCTCACCTTTTGGAGTGATCTTACCAATGAGGATATCGCCTTCTTTCACATGGGCGCCTATGCGAATGATACCGTATTGATCCAGGTCCTTGGTTGCTTCTTCAGAAACGTTTGGAATGTCTGGAGTCAATTCTTCCTCTCCAAGTTTTGTATCGCGTACTTCCAATTCAAATTCAGAGATGTGGATAGAAGTAAAGAGGTCTTCGCTGACTACCTTTTCATTGATTACAATAGCATCCTCGAAATTGTATCCCTTCCATGGCATGAATGCTACTTTCAGGTTACGACCGAGAGCGAGTTCTCCATCTTTCACTGCATATCCCTCCGTGAGGAAGTCGCCTGTCTTCACACGCTGCCCTTTATGAACAGCAGGACGCAAGGTGATGGAAGTCTCCTGGTTGGTTTTAATGAACTTCGTCAGTTTATATACTTTCAAATCGTCTTCAAAACTGACTAGCTTTTGTGCTTCATCGCGCTCGTAACGAACATGAATTTCATTTGCATCAACAAACTCAACCACTCCCTCTCCTTCTGCATGCATTTGAATGCGGGCATCGCGGGCTGCTTTAGCTTCCAAACCGGTACCAACAATTGGTACCTGAGGTTTAATCAAAGGAACAGCTTGGCGTTGCATGTTGGATCCCATCAATGCACGGTTCGCATCATCGTGTTCCAAGAAAGGAATCAATGAGGCACTGAGTCCCACGATTTGATTTGGAGCGACGTCCATGAATTCAACTTCAGTACGCTCGAGGATGGGGAAGTCGCCTGTCTGTCTGGCTTTAACTCGGTCCTCAACAAATTCTCCTTTATCATTGATTCCAACGTTTGCCTGAGCGATCTTGGCAGTATCCTCTTCTTCCGCACTGAGGTAAGTCAATTTCTTGCTTTCAACTTTTCCATTGTTGACCTTACGGTAGGGGGTTTCGATGAAGCCCATCTCGTTGATCTTTGCGTGTACGCAAAGAGTGGAAATCAAACCAAT
>JAFMES010000236.1 GCA_017856605.1 Chitinophagaceae bacterium | reverse complement strand
CCTGATAATTGTCCGTTCACCAGTGCAGACCGCAGGGCATCTAAATCAACTACCTCACCTCTTGCATAATTAATTAGAATAGCGCCTTTCTTGAACTGTGAAAGAGTTTTTTTATTGATCAGATTTTTTGTCTGGCTGGTTTCAGGAATATGCAGAGTAACAATATCAGATTTGGAAACCACATCCTTGATGGACTTTCTGGAGCTTGCATTACCTAAAGGAAGTTTAGTTACCACATCAAAAAAAATGACCTTCATTCCCATTGATTCTGCAAGGATACTGACTTGCGAACCAATATTTCCATAACCAATTATACCCATAGTCTTTCCCCTCAATTCGAAACTACCTTTCGCTTCTTTTTGCCAAATTCCATTGTGAGCAGCAGCATTTTTATCTAAAATTCTTCGAATCAATACGATTGAAGCGCCGATTACCAGTTCAGCAACTGAACGTGTATTGCTGTATGGGGCATTAAAAACAACTACGCCTCTCTTCCGGGCTGATTGAAGATTGACTTGATTGGTTCCGATACAAAAACAACCAATGGCTTGCAACTTTTGGGCATGTTTAAGTACCTGATCGGTAATTTGGGTTTTAGAGCGAATGCCCAAAAGATGGACATCTTTTATCTCATGAATCAATTGTTCCTCAGATAGAGCCCCTGGTATTTTTTTAATTTCAGTATACCCTGCCTCCTTAAAAACAGAGACAGCAATGTCGCTTATGTTTTCAAGTAGAAGAATCTTGATCTTGTTTTTGGGATAGCTGGTTTTGGTTTCGAGGGCCATTGGTTTTTAGCGTAATTTTACACGAATTTACGACTAATTTTCCGCGACCAATCCAGCTGGGTATGAAGAAATTGAAGCTGTTTGTTTTGCTGTTCATTTGCTTTGCAATCGTATTTTATGTCATTGATCAAAACCTCCCACAGGTCGTAAAACACTCCCTGGTCAGTAAATACCAAAATTTGGTGTCAGACGCTCCGCTTTCTGAAAAAGAGCGAGATCTCCGCTACACCAGTGAAAAATTCTATCGGAGCACCCTGCTTAGATCTAGATTCAATGGCGGAATCATCATAGCACGAAATGGGAAGATCATTTTTGAAGCGTATAATGGCAGAGAACGCATAAAAGATGGAAAAGCAATAGATTCCTCCACCTCGTTTCATTTAGCATCGGTTTCAAAGACCATAACAGGTATGGCCGTGCTAAAGCTTTTTAAGGATAAGCAACGATCAATCGATGAACGTGTTAACGCTTTTCTGCCAGAGTTTCCCTTTGAACAAATTACCGTTCGCAACCTACTCAGTCACAGAAGTGGTCTCCCCAATTATGTTCATTTCGTAGAAAAATTTGGATGGGACACCCACCAGTACATCAGCAACGATGATATATTACAGATGATGATCCAGCATAAATCGCAATTGGATCTGGGTCGCCCCAATGCCTATTTCGATTATTGCAATACCAATTATGCGTTACTAGCGCTGATTATTGAGCGGTTGAGTGGAAGCTCCTTCGGAGCGTATTTAAAGGCAACCTTTTTCGACCCTTTGGGCATGAAGAATACGTTTGTCTTTTCTATGGATCAGTCAGACAAAGTGCTTCCTTCCTATAAAAACAATAACAGACTAGAACCATTCATGTTTTTGGATGCGGTATATGGCGATAAGAACATTTACAGTTCCCTTAGGGATATGGTCCGTTGGGACATGGCACTGTATGATACCCTCCAGTTCCCGATGTCCATTCAAGAAGAGGCGTTCAAGGGGTATAGTTATGAACGCAAAGGGGTCAAGAATTATGGATTAGGCTGGAGGCTATATGAACTACCAACGGGGAAGAAAATAGTATACCACAATGGGTGGTGGCACGGCAACAATACCGTATTCAGTCGTTTTCCTCAAGATTCGACCGTCATTGTGGTACTGGGCAACCGATACAATCGAAGTATTTATCAAGCTAAACGCATTGCAGGTATTTTTGATGGATATGGCATTGAACTTCAAGAGGATGACTAAGGCGGTTCTTTTCACTTTTTTGCCAGTTTTTGCCTATTTTTGCCGCCCCTAACCCGCCTAACCTTAGGCGGAAATCGTTGACCAAAAGATCGGTAACTGTTTATGGAAAATTTGATCTATTTAGTACCCGTAATGGGTTTGATTGGACTGCTCTACACCCTCGCAAAATTCAATTGGGTTTCTAAGCAAGATGCAGGCTCTGAACGAATGAAAGAAATCAGCAACTACATCGCTGAGGGAGCAATGGCATTCCTGAAAGCAGAGTGGAAGATATTGGCCTATTTTGTGGTAGTAGTTGCATTGCTATTGGGCTTTATGTCTCAAAGCAATCCCAATTCACATTGGTCGATTGCACTGGCTTTCGTTTTTGGAGCATTTAGCAGTGCACTCGCTGGATATATTGGCATGAAAGTCGCCACCAAAGCCAATGTACGCACTGCCGAGGCAGCCAAAACCAGCCTCTCAAAAGCGTTAAACGTATCGTTTACAGGCGGTGCAGTAATGGGATTGGGTGTGGCAGGTTTAGCGGTATTGGGATTGGGTGGACTGTATATTATACTGAAACAAATTTTTGCTCCTGGAAGTGCTGCCACTTCTGAGGAAATGGTTAAAACGATAGAAGTGTTGACTGGATTCTCTCTGGGTGCGGAATCGATCGCTCTGTTTGCTCGTGTTGGTGGCGGCATTTACACCAAGGCAGCAGACGTAGGTGCAGATCTAGTTGGTAAAGTTGAAGCAGGCATCCCCGAAGATGACCCGCGTAATCCAGCCA
>JAFMES010000235.1 GCA_017856605.1 Chitinophagaceae bacterium | reverse complement strand
TCCTACAACGGAAGTAATCGCGGCCGACCACATGATGATACCAAAAATAAAATATCCTAATTCCCCAGCTGCCAATTGGAAAACAGACGCCGCAGGATTCGATCCATCGAGTGTCATTCCTTTTGCCACTACTCCAAATGCTGCCAAGAACAGTAAGATGCGCATCAGTGAAGCAATCAGGATTGCAGAGACAGCAGATTTTCCAACTTCACGGGTATGTTCTTGTCCGGTTAATCCAGCATCCAACAGTCTATGTGCGCCTGCAAAGCTGATGTATCCCCCAACAGTCCCGCCAACCAGGGTGATGATGGCCATCATATCTATCTTTTTAGGAGCAATACTTTCAAGTAATACCTGATCAATGGGGGGACGTGAAATAAACACAACATAGAGCGTGAGAAAAATCATTACAATGCCCAGCACTTTTGCAAAGAGGTCCATCCACTTAAGTGATTCTTTATTGATAAAGATCAAGAGCGCAATGATTGCGCTGATGATTGCACCTGTTTCCGTACTCCACCCAGTGATCACATTGAGTCCCAGTCCTGCTCCTGCTAAATTTCCTGTATTGAATGCGAGCCCCCCTACTAGAATTAATCCCGAAAGCAGATATCCTGATCCTGGGATCACTTTGTTTGCGAGTTCCTGCGCTCTTAGTCCGGATACCCCTAGAATTGTCCAAATATTCAATTGTGCACCGATGTCTAAGATGATCGAAATCAAGATGACGAATCCAAAACTAGCCAGCAGTTGATTGGTAAAGACGGCTGTTTGAGTGAGGAAGCCGGGACCAATAGCAGAGGTCGCCATTAAAAAAGCAGCAGCAACGATTGGGGAGTTCAGCAGTCCGTTATTTTTTTTCATGGTGCTGAAATGGTTACCCCTGCTGTTATTAAATGCTGGTGAATGGCTTGAGCAAAGCGAACTGCGTGGGCGCCATCACCGTGAATGCAAATCGTATCTGCCTGAATGGGAATTATTTTTCCTGAAGTACTGGTTACGCTTTTTCCTTTGATCATTTGTACTATCTGATTCAACGAAGTTGCTTCATCATCAATCAGTGCATTGGGAATTGAACGGGAAGTGAGTAGGCCTTCATCGGTATAGGTTCTGTCTGCAAATACTTCGTGACAGAATTTAAGTCCATATCGTTCAGCTGCAAGGGCAGACTGACTGTTAGCGAGACCGTAAATAATTAGACTGGGATCAATTATACACACCGTTTGTGCAATAATCCGCGCTATCTCTATATTTTTTGCAGACATGTTATAAAGAGCACCATGTGGCTTGATGTGAACAGGAACTACATTCAGCTCCGATGCAATTTTTTTGAACAGTACTATTTGATCTGCAATCATGTTTTTTAAAACATGAGCTTCGATCATCATTTCTTTGCGACCAAAATTTTCTTTGTCGGGAAACGAAGGATGAATGCCTACTGCTACATTGTACTGCTTTGCCAGTAGCATGGCTTCACGCATGGATTGCTCATCGCCTGCATGATACCCGCAGGATATGTTAGCAGAACTGATGAAGGGCATGATCAAATGATCATTACCACATCCTTCTCCCAGGTCACAATTCAAGTCGATATGCATCTCCATCACTAAATGTAATAATTCATTATATTCAATGTATGAAAACAAGAAGAACTTTCCTGCGTTCGGGTGCGGCATTATCGGCGGGACTCCTTGCCAGTCGCTCTTTTGCATTTTCCATTGATCATCAATTGGAGGATCAACTCGTAATTGGTCAAAATGGGTTCACCTATAAAGTAGATAAAGGCTGGGCCAAGGTCAATCCTGCGTTGAATCCAGTGGTCAATTGTCATGAGATGGTGCAGGACAGTCGCGGGCGACTCATCATGCTGGGCGATGATATCCATAATAATATATTAATATTTGATAAATCCGGTAAGTTGCTTGATTCGTGGGGGACTGCCTATCCTGGGGGGCATGGGCTGACCATCAGCAAAGAGAATGGAGAAGATTTTCTATTGATAGTCGATTGTGGATTCTACAATGATCGTTCTGGTGGGTTTCAGTCGCAAGCAGGCCAGGTGATCAAAACCGATTTGACCGGCAGGATCCTCTTTTCAATTGGACAGCCTCACACCATTGGTGTTTATCGGGATGATGAACGTTTTCAACCTACAGAGACTGCAGTGGCACCCAATGGAGATATCTATGTGGCGGATGGGTATGGATCCGATTATATTCTGCAATACGATCATAAAGGAAGATTCATTCGCAAGTTTGGTGGTAGAAATAATGCCAATAAGGAACATAACCTCTACAATGCTCATGGGGTGGTTGTGGATACCCGCGATAAAAATAATCCTGTAGTGATTTGTACTTCACGCAATGAATGCTGTTTCAAGATCTATTCACTGGATGGAGTTTATAAAGGAAGAATTGATACACCTGGGATGTATGTATGTCGACCTGTAATCCACGGAGATCAATTGTATGCAGGAGTTTGCTGGAGTAACGACAAAGAAGGTAAGCGTCAGGCCAATACTGGTTTTTTAACCATACTCGATCGAAACAATAAAGTGATTTCCAATCCCGGTGGAACCGCCCCTGTCTATCAAAATGGCATCTTGCAACCGACACTTCAACATGAATCAAAGGTGTTCATGCATGGGCACGATGTTTGCATCGATGAAGATCAGAGCGTTTATGTGTGTCAATGGAATGCCAACAAAACGACTCCTATTAAGCTTACGCGCGTTTAGGAATGAAAAAATTATTGATTGTCTTACTGATTCTTGCTGGAATTGGTTACTTACTCACCCGAGTGGAGTG
>JAFMES010000234.1 GCA_017856605.1 Chitinophagaceae bacterium | reverse complement strand
AAGATGATTTGAATGCTGCTCAACAGTTCATGAAAATGACTGAAATTCCTATCATAGCAGATGAATCTTGTGTTACACCTTCGGATATTGATAAATGTTATTTACATTTCACCGGAATCAATATCAAGTTGACTAAATCCGGTGGAATTACTCCTGCATTGGAGATGATACAGCGTGCAAGACGACTCGGAATGAAGGTTATGTTGGGTTGTATGAACGAATGCTCTATTGGTACTGCTGCCTTAGCTCAACTTGCTCCTCTGGTAGATTTCCTAGATGCAGACGGACCCTTGCTGCTCGGTAAGGATCTGGCTAAAGGAATTCAATGGATCAATCACACACCATACCCTTCAAGTGAACCTGGCCTTGGAATACAACCCATTCAGGAAATGCTAGAGGCTGAATCGTAAGCCTCCTCCAAATGTGAGCGGTCTCCCCAAATGAGCGGCCCCAAAATCATAGGCATAATCGATGAACTTTGTGCCCAAAAGATTTCTCCCCCAGAGGGAGAATTGCCACTTGCTGATCGAATAACTCATTCTAAAATTAATCAACACGTAGGCCTTTTGTGAAATGGTGTTGGCCAGATCAAAGTACTGTTTTCCAGTACGCTGCACTTCCCCACGAATTTGCAAATTACCTTTTTTGATCTGGGATTGCCACTGTCCAATCAGCAACTGGGTAGTGCGAGGGGTAAACAGTTGATTCTTTCCTGTAAGGTCAATTTCTTGTCCATTGCTTACCGATTTTAAAGATCGGAACTTGCCATCCGTAATTCCTCCATTATAGATTAGTTCTATGCGATTGGATAATTTTGTTGCAATCTCCCATTCAGCACCACGTGCATCCAGTGTTCCTGCATTTTTTATAAGCGTAACTGCATCGGGGAGTGTCAAAAAGGAAGTTTGTATGTTTTGTAATTGATTGTAAAAAAGACTTACAGCATATCGGAAAGTTTTATTCTGATTTTCTCCTTTCCAACCTGCTTCAAATGAACTTACATATTCTGGTTCAAATCCTACCAATGGAACTTGTGAAGGATCTGATCCCACTGGAGTTAAACCACCACTTCTAAAACCTCTGGAATAACTCAAGAACATCAATTGATTTTCGTTGTTTTTGTATTCTAAAATGAGTTTAGGAGACACTGCAGAGTAGCTTATTTTTCCTGAGGTGTCAGCACGAGTTGCAATAGGAGCAAATGGTTGTTTTTCGTACTCCGATCCAATGGTTAGATTTCGGTTCTCCCGATCCCAGCGCAATCCCATTTTCAATTGGAAAGAAGCGGATAAGGGGATGGTTAGTTGACCAAATGCAGCAAAGCCATTGTTTTTACTTTGGTTTTTTGAAATCAGTGCAAAGTTTTTGTCTGGTACACCAATGAATCCAGCATCTTCACCAAATACAACAGCTTGTTTAGTGGGACTGCTTTGCGTAAATTGATAGAGTCCCGTTGTCCAGCTAATTTTTGAATTATCGACCGATTTTTTTGAACTCACTCTCAATTCATGGGTCAAGACTTTATTGAAGTTGAATGATTTCCCATAGTTATTAAAAACTGATACAATAGCAGCTGGGGAAAAGTCAGCGTCTAATGCATTGGTATAATACCGGTAGTTATTTTGGTATGCCGACTGGAATAGAATATCCATCTTCTTCCCTTTATTTTGGAAAACAAAGCTGATATTTTCAGTCTTATCCTTCATTTCAGCAACATTATTCTGAGCAAGTTGGTAGGGATTTTCAAAAAGCTGGGTTAAGTCATTGACCAATGGAAAGGCTCCAGAATTTGTTGATTGATAACGTTTGTATAACAATTGTATTAGAGTCTTTTTATTAAAAACGTATTTTAACTGACCGTCTACTGCTAATTGGGCTTGATCATCAAAAGAAGATTGAGTATACTTATTAGTATAGTAACCATTTCGAGATTCACGCAATACGTTTATTTTACTGTACAGTTTATTCTTAATGATTGGCAAAGAGAGACCGGCGTTCCAGCGGTTTAGCCCATAATTGCCAAATTGAAGATCGGCATGTGCAGTTGCTTTATTGGAAGGTTGTTTGGTATTGATATTGATAACGCCCCCCAATGAATTCCTGCCGTAGAGTGTCCCCTGATTACCACGAATGATTTCAATGCTTTCAATCTCATTGACCATTGGGATATAGGTATCCAGATTAAACTGTGCAATTCCATCGATATACGTTGCTACAGCTTGTTCATAAGATGTGGTGACAATGCCTCTCATTCCTGTTATGTTTCTACCATCCCCTGAATGACCCATGGTTAGATTGGGTGAAAGTCGATTAATGTCTTCCAGTGACCAGATCCGTGCCGATTCAACATTCCTTGCGTTGAGTGTAGTGATGGATTGAGACGATGCTAGCCAGCGTATTTGAGCTTTTTCAGAAGTTACAACAACATCATCCAATTGTTTATAATTCTCCTTCAAATAGATCGTTGTATCCATGGATTGATTTAGGTCAATTTGAATGAATTGTTCCGCATATCCTTTAGCTGAGATCAGTATTTCATAAACCCCCTTAGGCAACTTAGAATAGACGATGACATTCTTTAGAATACTGTCGGAATAAAAAGGATAATTCAATATACTAGACCCAGCAGGGCTCACCGGAAAGCCTGAGGAATTTTTTAACTGGAGTTTTAGGGTATGGTTTTCCTGTGAAACTGAATTGGAATGAAGAGCAAGAAAAAATACCACTGCGATACAATACCTCATTGTTTTATTCATGATAAAAGGTCCTCAATACGTTTTTTATTTATTTCACAAAAAAGATTAGAAAT
>JAFMES010000233.1 GCA_017856605.1 Chitinophagaceae bacterium | reverse complement strand
GATAATGTGGGAGACAATGTGGGTGACGTTGCCGGTATGGGAGCTGATTTGTTCGGTTCCTATGTAGCGACTGTTTTGGCCACCATGGTATTGGGACAAGAAACCATATCCAACGACAATTTTGGTGGTTATGCCCCTATTCTTTTACCCATGCTGATCGCCGGAGTAGGTATTCTGTTTTCAATCATCGGCACTTTATTTGTCCGAGTCAGTGATACTGCAGGTATCAGCACCGACAATGTTCAAAAGGCATTGAACATGGGTAACTGGGGATCCATCATCCTAACTGCAATTGCTTGTGCAGGTCTCGTTTATTACATTTTGCCTGCTGAAATGAGTTTAAGAGGATCTACGTTCACCAATAATGGTGTTATGGGTGCGATCGTTGTGGGACTGGTAGTAGGTACCCTCATGAGCATCATCACAGAGTATTATACAGCAATGGGAAAACGACCAGTGCTGACCATCATACGTCAATCCTCTACCGGTCACGCCACCAATGTAATTGGTGGACTTGCTGTAGGAATGGAGTCTACTATGATTCCCATCCTTGTACTTGCAGGAGGTATTTGGGGTTCCTACGAATGTGCGGGACTTTATGGAGTAGCTATTGCCGCTGCAGGTATGATGGCTACAACAGCCATGCAATTGGCTATTGATGCATTCGGACCAATTGCAGATAACGCTGGAGGTATTGCTGAAATGAGTGAATTACCCAAAGAAGTAAGAGAAAAAACAGACGTACTGGACGCGGTGGGTAATACCACTGCGGCGACTGGTAAAGGTTTTGCTATTGCTTCTGCTGCTCTCACCGCATTGGCCTTGTTTGCGGCATATGTTGGCGTTGTCAATCACAATGGCTACGCAATGATGGGTATTGACATATACAAAGCCAAGGTACTTGCATCCCTGTTCGTTGGTGCAATGATTCCTTTCATTTTCTCTTCTTTGGCTATTCGTGCAGTGGGACAAGCCGCCATGTCCATGGTGGAAGAAGTTCGCAGGCAGTTTAGAACCATAGCAGGAATCATGGAGGGAACTGGTAAACCGGAATACGACAAATGCGTTGCGATTTCAACTGAAGCTTCCATCAAAAAAATGATGCTCCCCGGTGCAATTGCCATACTTTCTCCTCTTGTAATTGGTTTCATCCTTGGCCCAGAAGCACTCGGTGGGTTTTTGGCAGGTGCAACGGTAAGTGGTGTGTTAATGGGAATGTTCCAAAATAATGCAGGTGGTGCTTGGGACAATGCGAAAAAAAGCTTTGAAAAAGGTGTTGAAATAAATGGAGAGGTTTTCTACAAAAAATCAGAGCCACACAAGGCTTCAGTGACGGGTGATACAGTAGGTGATCCTTTCAAAGACACATCTGGACCTTCCATGAATATCCTCATCAAATTGATGTCGATCGTCTCATTGGTAGTGGCTCCTACCCTTGCACAACTTCACCAATCGGATGCTACAAATGTATTAAAGGAAGAAAAAATGATCAAGGTAGATGTGGTCAAGGGCGATACTATAACGACCATTATTGAAGTCAAAAATGGCGATACAACTAAAATCGTTATTGACTAAATTCAAATGATTGATAAATAAAAAATCCTCTCCAATGAGAGGATTTTTTATTTCACGGATAGATGAACTTATTTTTTAGCGACTTTAAACGTCTTAGTTTGAGAATTGGAAGATTTATTTTGGCTGGTCACAACAACCGTCACCTTATACAACTTACCTGGATCAAGTTTAGCTGTAGTCAATGAAATTGAGGCATTTGCTGAACTCACCCGAGTGTAGGTTGGAGTGGAGTTATCCGTATCCAATTGTGTAGCATGATCCACATGTACCCCACTGGCAGGCAATTTAGAGGTTACTTTAACAGTATAGGGGTAGTTATCTACCGTTGAAACTGCACTTGCAGTTCCTGGATCGGGGTCAAAGGAAAAAGCAATGTTTTCCTCGGGTGTGGGAGGTGGTTCAGGAGTTCCTCCTCCTCCCCCTTTTTTACAAGAGGAAAGTGCAAGCAATAAAAATAAAGTCGAGGGCAGGAATAAGCGCCTAATCATAGCGTCTGATTTGTATAAAAATAATACATTTTTTCAATTTCAAGAGACCGTTGAGGATTTTATAGCTCGTCAAATCGATTGTTCAACATAAATCCAAGTACAATTTCGTGTGTTCCCCTGTTCATGCTGCTTAGCAAATATTTGCCCTTGTTTAGATCATAGGAATAACTAACGTGAAACTTTCTTGCAATATTGAGTCCACACAGTGCAGCAAAACCATCTCCATTCCGGTAACTACCCCCTAACCAAAAGACATCAAGAAACTGGGCCTTCAAGTTAACATCTACGTTGATAGGTAATCCCGATACGTATCGAATCATAACGGAGGGCAATAGCGTGATATCGTAACTTACTCTGCTTCGGTAACCTGCAGTAGCAAATATATGCGGCACCATGGTTGACCGATTAGAAGAATTATCGATTAACGTTAATTTACTCGGGATGATTTGTTGAGCAGAAATTCCAACAAAGTAGCGATTAGAATAAAGATAAACACCCGCATTTAATTCAGGTTTAAAGCGCTTGAACGCCGCAAGGGATTGATCCACTGCTGGATCTTGATCCGTAGCTAGGGTAACTTTAGAGCGATCGATAGAAAATGAAGTAAACCCTGCACCAAAACCCGCCGATAAAGAAGTGGTCGCATTCAATCCAATATGATAGGCATAAGTAGCATATGTGGTTATTCGGTTGATGTAGCCTGTAGAATGATTAAATGCGGAAATACCTACCCCATGGTGAGGGCTGGCTGCA
>JAFMES010000051.1 GCA_017856605.1 Chitinophagaceae bacterium | reverse complement strand
ATTGGACGCATTAAAAAAAGACAAAAAAAATATACATGTCAAAACTCAATGTAAACAGGGTGAAGGCCGGCGACCTGGAGCTGAAAGACAAAGTGGTTGCCATTAACCGCGTGGTCAAGACCACCAAGGGCGGACGCGCTTTCAGTTTCTCTGCCCTCGTAGTGGTGGGTAATGGAAACGGTGTGGTAGGTCATGGTCTTGGTAAGGCCAAAGAGGTGCAAGAAGCCATCACCAAGGGTATTGAAGATGCCAAAAAGAATCTGATCAAGGTTCCGGTGATGAAGGGTACCATCCCTCACGATCAATATGCAAAAGAAGGTGCTTCCAAGGTGTTGATCAAGCCTGCTGCACATGGTACAGGTGTAATTGCCGGAGGTAGTATGCGTGCCGTGTTGGAGAGCGTTGGTGTTACGGACGTGTTGGCTAAATCACTTGGTTCTGCCAATCCCCACAACGTAGTGAAGGCAACATTCAAAGCATTGGCTTTGTTGCGTGAGCCCATTAGCATTTCAAAGACTCGTTCAATCGGATTGAAAAAAGTCTTTAACGGATAACCTAACAGTTAATAATGCCCTCAGGGTATAGAATATGAAAAAGGTAAAAATCACTAAAATCAAGAGCGTAATTGATCGCCCCGAGCGTCAGAAGCGGACCATGCAGGCATTAGGACTTAACAAGCTGAATGCGGTTGTAGAGGTTGAGGCTACTCCTCAGATCATGGGCATGGTCAGAAAAGTCCAACACCTTGTAAAGGTCGAGGAGCTCTAGAACAAGTCCCTGTTTGTTCTATCAACACGATGCGAGCGGTCTTAGGGGGTCCGCGTTGAGTAAAAAAAATAACAATGAAACTGCACACACTCAAGCCTGCAGAAGGCGCAACAAAAAGAGAAAAACGACTAGGTCGCGGTGAAGCATCCGGACACGGTGGTACTTCTACAAAAGGTAACAAAGGCGGACAAAGTCGCGCTGGTTATAAATCCAAAAAAGGTCACGAGGGCGGTCAGATGCCCATTCAGCGTAGGATTCCAAAAGTTGGATTCAAGAACATCAGTCGCGTTGAATACAAAGTCTTCAATCTTGGACAAGTTGAGGCGCTTGTAGAAAAATACGGATTGAACGAATTCAGCATGGAGAATCTGTATGTAAATGGATTGGTGAACCGCACCGATAAAGTAAAGATTTTAGGTAATGGAGCTGTGACCAAGAAGGTAACGTTCAAGGTGAATGCGGTAAGCGAAAAAGCCAAGTCGATCATTGAAGCCGCTGGCGGTTCAGTGGAAATCATCAAATAAATTTCGAGCTGTGAAGAAATTCATTCAAACACTCAAAAATATCTGGAGCATCGATGACCTGAGGTCGAAGATTACAGTAACCTTGTTGCTGATCTTGGTCTATCGCTTTGGCGCTCACGTTGCTCTCCCCGGTATCGATCCCAATAAGTTGGACCTGCAAAGTGCTAAATCAGGTTTGCTTGGGTTGTTTGATACGTTTGCAGGTGGTTCGTTTTCGAACGCTTCCATTTTTGCATTGGGTATCATGCCGTACATTTCTGCCTCCATCTTCATGCAGCTGATGACCATTTTGGTTCCCCAAATGCAAAAGATCCAAAAAGAGGGCGATAGCGGAAGAAAGAAAATCAATCAATGGACCCGTTACTTAACTGCTTTGGTTACGCTCTTCCAGGCTGCTGCCTATGTAGCGTACCTCAGGAATGTGAGTCGCGATGCATTGATCGAAGCATACCAACCGTATTTCTGGTTGTCGACTGTAATTGTACTCACCGCAGGAACTTTGTTTGTCATGTGGCTGGGCGAAAAAATTCAAGACAAGGGTCTGGGTAATGGTACCTCTATCATCATCATGGTGGGTATTCTTGCTCGTCTCCCTCAATCGTTCTTGGGTGAATTTGCTGCAAAGCAGACGCGTGGTGGCGGTGGTTTACTCATGTTCCTCATTGAGATCGCATTTTTGATTGCAATCATACTTGGCTTGATATTACTTGTGCAAGGTGTACGTAAGGTTCCGATTAGCTACGCAAAGCAACTGGTTGGAAATCGTGCATTGGGTGGCGCTCGTCAGTTTCTTCCCCTCAAGGTGAATGCATCTGGTGTAATGCCCATCATCTTTGCACAAGCCATCATGTTCCTTCCTACGTTGTTTTCGTTTACTAATCTGGAATCGGGACAAGGTATTGCCAGGATCTTCAATGATCCCAGCAATTTCTGGTACATGCTGATCTACGTTGTAATGGTCATTGCGTTTACGTTCCTTTATACAGCACTTATATTCAATCCAAAGCAGATGGCGGATAGCCTCAAGCAAAACAATGGATTTATTCCTGGTGTAAAACCCGGACAGCCAACGGCTGATTATATTGGTCTGGTCATGGATAGGATCACCCTACCCGGTGCGATCTTTTTGGCCATCATCGGTATCCTTCCTGGTATTGCTCAGCAGTTGGGAGTTACCCAAGCGTTTGCTTCGTTCTTTGGAGGCACATCCTTATTGATCATGGTTGGTGTAATCTTGGATACGCTGCAGCAAATTGAAACACACCTACTCATGCGCCAGTACGATGGTTTGATGAGTGGAGGTCGTATTCAAGGCAGACAAGCCGCACCTGCCTCTACAATCTGAGTATGATCAGGATCAAGACCAACGCAGAAGTTGAACTGATCCGGGAAAGTGCATTGCTGGTCAGTCGCACCATTGCAGAGCTTGCAACACTTCTTCGACCTGGTATTTCTACCCATGCGCTTGATTTAAGAGCGGAGGAGTTCATACACGACCATCAGGCTATTCCATCTTTCAAAAATTATCGGGGTTATCCGTATGCAACCTGCATTTCTGTAAACGATGCGGTAGTGCATGGATTCCCAACGCGAAACGAATTGCGCGAAGGTGATCTGGTTTCCATCGATGTAGGCGTTTATAAAAATGGATTTCATGGCGACAGTGCCTACACGTTTGGGTTGATGCCGATTGTTCAGGAGCACCAATTGCTCATGCGCGTCACCAGGGAGTCGCTCTATTTAGGCGTTGAAAAAGCAGTAGCAGGTAACCGCGTCGGTGATATATCCAATGCCATACAGGAGTTCACAGAGCGCAAGCATCCCTTTGGTGTGGTCAGGGAATTGGTAGGTCATGGGGTTGGAAAGCAATTGCACGAAGACCCTCAGATTCCCAACTATGGTAAAAAAGGTACCGGTCCCAAGCTTCGCGAAAACATGGTGCTTGCAATCGAGCCGATGATCAATGTTGGAACCAAAGACGTGATCTACGATGCCGATGGCTGGACGGTCCGCACCAAAGACGGTAAATTTTCTGCTCATTATGAGCACAACGTTTGCGTAAAAAAAGGGAAGCCGGATATTTTATCCAACTTTGAACCCATCAGTGCAAATGAATCCGCAAATGCGCATCTTTTTAGCGACTATTAACTCTACTGCTTAACTTCATCTAAAATTATTTGGGATGAAGCGGATTCTTTTCCTGGTTTGTTTTCCACTGATTGCATTTTCTCAATCACCTGAAGTTATTGCTGTGCGCAATTATCGTGTACAGCACGAACACCATTTGTTACAGCAGTACCATGATTTTTTATCCATTCCCAACATTGCTTCTGATGTACCCAATATTCTACGCAATGCAGAATGGATCATGGGATACATGCGCAATTCAGGCATCACGCAAGTGCAACTCCTCACGGCTGAAACACCGAATGTGCCTCCAGCTGTGTACGGTGAGGTGATGGTTCCCGGCGCAACGGAAACAATCGTTCTTTATGCACATTATGATGGCCAGCCTGTTGATCCATCACAGTGGTACGAAGGCCTCCATCCGTTTCGTCCCCAAATGGCTAACGGATCAATGGTCAATGGAGCGCGCATCATTGATTGGCCAAAAAAAGGAACGGCCGTCGATCCTAACTGGCGCATATATGGCAGAGGAACGTCTGATGATAAAGCGGGTGTATTTGCTATCATCACCGCCTTTGCTGCATTGAAAGAAAAAGGTCTCACTCCAAAGGCCAACATCAAATTTTTCTTTGAGGGTGAGGAAGAAGCTGGCTCTCCGCACTTGCATGAGATTTTTAAAAAACACCAATCGTTGTTGAAAAGTGATCTCTGGGTTATATGCGATGGTCCCGTTCACCAATCGGGAAAACGCCAAATTGTATTTGGTGTAAGGGGGGATACTCATCTCGAACTTACGGTGTTTGGACCAAAGCGACCGCTGCATTCTGGACACTATGGTAACTGGGTTTTGAATCCAGCCATGGAATTATCCCGCTTGCTTTCCAGCATGAAAGATGGGAAAGGCAATGTTACGATCAAAGGATTTTACGATGATGTTGTTCCGCTCAGTGTTTCAGAATTGGAGGCCTTGTCTCGCATTCCAGCAGTAGAAGAGCAATTGAAAAAAGAACTGGGCATACGCGCAGTGGAGCGAACGTCGCCACTCAATCACGCATTGAACCTGCCTTCCCTGAACATCAACGGCATTCAAAGTGCTGGCGTAGGCAAGCAATCGGCTAACGTGATCCCTGTCAAAGCCATCGCTTCTTTGGATCTGCGATTGGTTGTGGGAAACGACTGGAAACGTCAGCAACAGAAAGTCATCGATCACATTCGGGAGCAAGGATTTTACGTTACTGAGAATGAGCCAACCGATTTAGAACGATCAACGCATGATAAAATCTGTATGGTGAAACGTTCAAGTGGCTACAATGCACAGAAAACACCACTGGATGATGTGTTTGCGCAGCGAGTAGTGCACTCTGTTCGAAAAGGGACGGGAGAGGAGCCGCTATTGCTTCCAACACTGGGTGGAAGTCTCCCGTTATTTGTATTCGAGCAAGAACTAAAAGCCCGTCCCATTACAGTCCCCATCGCCAATCACGATAACAACCAGCATGCTGAAAACGAGAACATTCGGTTGGCGAATTTCTGGAGTGGCATCGAGGTGTTTGCCTCCATCATGTTATTGCAACGATGAACGATAAAAAAAAGTTAGTTGTCATTGGTGGTGGTGCATCCGGTTTTTTTTGTGCCATCAATGCTGCGCGATTGCATCCCACTATTCAGGTTATCGTTTTTGAAAAATCTTCGAAACTTCTTTCCAAAGTAAAAATCAGTGGTGGCGGTCGTTGTAACACAACCCATGCATTTGATGAAATTGAAGAGCTGTCATCTGCCTATCCAAGAGGTCAGCGTTTATTGAAGCGCACCCTTCATCAATTTTCTCCCCACGATACCACAGCGTGGTTCAAGGAACGAGGTGTAGAATTGAAGACTGAGGAAGACGGAAGAATGTTTCCTGTTTCCAATTCATCTCAAACCATCATTGATTGTTTTTTGCAAGAAGCTGAACGCTATGGTGTTGCTATACAAATGAATGCAGATGTAAAGAAGATTGAAAAAAAAGATTTTGGATTTGTGTTGCATGTGGAGCAGCATGGATGTCTTCAATCTGTTTCTGCCGACTGGATATGTATTGCTACAGGAGGGTATCCCAAGTTAAGTGGATTTGATTGGATCCGAGAGTTAGGTCATGCAATCGTTGAGCCAGTGCCTTCGTTGTTTACGTTCAATATCCCGGATAAGAAATTACATGCCTTGATGGGCATTTCTGCATCTTCGGTTATGGTTCGTGTACCGGTGCTTGCTAAAGAGGCGGAGGGACCGGTATTGATCACGCATTGGGGAATGAGTGGTCCAGCCGTACTAAAACTTTCATCACGTTGTGCTCGGGAGCTTGCGGAATTGGCATACCGATTCGATGTGACCGTTAACTGGGTACATCCCCATCACGAAAGCAGTTTGCTTATGTTTTTAAAACAACACCGTGAATCAAATGGGGCTGTACAATTGGTAAAAAATCCATTCGGATTGGTATCCAGATTATGGGAATACCTAGTCGTTAAAACCGGTAGCACGACTGATCGTACGTGGTCCAGTTTATCGAATCCAGAACTGGTGCAGTTGTCAAAACGGTTGACTGCCGATCGATATGAGGTGAATGGTAAAACTACATTCAAAGAAGAGTTTGTAACAGCCGGAGGGGTTGATTTGAAAGGCATTCATCCACTCACCATGGAAAGCAGAAGTTGTCCTGGTCTGTTTTTTGCGGGAGAGGTCATGGATGTGGATGGCATAACAGGCGGTTATAATTTTCAGCATGCCTGGTCCAGTGGGTGGATTGTTGCGAATTCCATAACTTAGGTCAACAACCAAGCAGTTTGCCATGACACCCTCTTCGCGTCGGAAATTCATACGATTATTTTCAGGAGGTCTCTCTGTTCTTCCGTTCTTAGAACTTAGTAATCCGTTGTATGCCGGAGAGGCAAGAGAGCGCATGCTTCATGCCAATTCACTTGATGCATCTTCCATGGCCGATGATGAGGATTTTTGGGGATGGGTTCGTGAATCGTATACGGTAAGTCCCAACATCATCAATTTAAACAACGGTGGAGTGGCTCCTCAACCCAAGGTGGTGCAAGACACGCACATTCGTTATTACCAATACAGCAATGAGGCGCCTTCGTATTATATGTGGCAGATACTCGATCAAGGAAGGGAGCCGTTGCGTGAGCGACTCGCGTCGTTAGCAGGTTGTGATAAGGAGGAAATCGCGATTAATCGAAATTCTACCGAGGGATTGAATACGGTAATTTTTGGATTGAATTTAAAGGCAGGTGATGAGGTGGTATTGACCCGTCAGGACTATCCAAACATGATCAATGCATGGAAGCAAAGGGAGAAACGCGATGGGGTAAAGCTGGTCTGGCTTGATCTACCGCTTCCGATGGAAAGTGATGATGAAATTGCATCTCGTTACATCAATGCATGTACATCGCGCACCAAAGTAGTCATGGTTACGCACCTCATCAATTGGACAGGACAAATCATGCCAGTCAGAAAAATTGCAGATGCAGTTCACGCAAAAGGAATTCAGGTGATTGCCGATGGTGCACATACGTTTGCGCATCTCGACTTTAAAATTCCCGATCTGGGGTGCGATTATTTCGCATCATCGCTTCATAAATGGTTGAGTGCGCCATTTGGAAGTGGCTTGTTGTATATAAAAAAGGATCGCATCCGCGATGTGTGGGCCCTGTTATCCAACAACGAACCCGATGGTCCGGACATTCGAAAATTTGAGTCGCTTGGAACTCGCTCATTTGCCTCCGAGATGGCCATTGGTGCTGCCATTGATTTTCACGAGGTGATTGGTTCAGCCAGAAAAGAGATGCGTTTGAGAAAACTGAAGAATCATTGGGTTGATCAGGTCAAGGACCTTCCACGAATTGGATTCAATCAGCCTCGAACACCTCATATGTCATGCGCCATTGCCAATGTATCGATTGAAGGGAAAAAGCCAGAGGAGGTTGCAGGCGAACTTTTTACCCGATACAAGATCCATTCTGTGGCAATAAACTGGGAAGCCATCCATGGGGTAAGGATTACTCCTAACGTCTATACTTCCCTGAAAGAGCTCGATAAATTAGCCGGCGCATTGAGAAAAATGGCCGTTTAGTCCCGCTGAGGAACCTTTTCTGCCTCCAACGGCTCTTTTTCGGGCCGAAATCCCTAAAAAGTCCCCTATTTTATGGGTGTTGAGCCCTTTTTCACCTAATTTTGCCCTCCCCAAATCAGGTTGACAAAACAGCCTGAAATTCAAACAAAAGGAGGACATCAACAAGTGGAAGAAAACAACACACTGAACAATCCAAGCGTGTCCGCTCACGATGATTTCGATTGGAGCGTAGACAAACGAAATGTATCCCGCTACAACAGCGAGGAGCAGCAAAAATTTGATGCCGTTTACGAAGGCACATTCAAGCAAATCACCGACGGTGAAATGGTCAATGGTACAGTAGTTGCCATGACTAAAACCGACGTGGTGATCAACATCGGTTTCAAGAGCGATGGTCTGGTTCCCTTGAACGAATTCAGGGATCTGCCCGGTTTGAAATCCGGCGATGAAGTGGAAGTGATGGTAGTAGAAAAAGAGGACAGGGAAGGTCACCTTCATTTGAGTCGCAAGCAAGCCCGCATTACCCGCGCCTGGGAACGCATTGTTGAAATGCATAAGACTGGTGAAGTGGTTACCGGGTATGTTACCAGCAAAACAAAAGGTGGACTCATCGTTGACGTGCTGGGAATGGAAACATTCCTTCCTGGTTCGCAGATTGATGTGAAGCCTGTTACCGATTACGATCAGTTCGTTGGAAAGACCATGGAATTTAAAGTGGTCAAGATCAATGAAGCAATCAAGAATGCCGTTGTATCACACAAGGCACTCATTGAAAGCGATATTGAAGCACAGCGTGCTGAGATCATGGGCAAACTGGAAAAAGGTCAGGTTCTTGAAGGAACGATCAAGAACATCACCGACTTCGGTGCATTCCTTGATCTGGGTGGAGTAGATGGACTGCTGTATATCACCGATATCAGCTGGGGTCGCATCAACCATCCTTCTGAAGTTCTTAAACTCGATCAGAAGCTCAATGTGGTGGTATTGGATTTTGATGATGAGAAGAAGCGCATCAGCCTTGGTCTGAAGCAGTTGACTCCTCATCCATGGGATACCCTTGCAGTGGACATTGTTGAAGGCGCAACCGTTAAAGGAAAGGTCGTAAACATTGAAGACTATGGTGCATTCCTTGAGATCCAGCCTGGTGTTGAGGGATTGGTTCACGTGAGTGAAATCACATGGGCTAATACTCCTGTAAACGCGAAGGAATTCTTCAAGTTGGGTGACGAGTACGAAGCAAAGGTTGTAACTCTCGATAAGGATAGCCGTAAAATGAGTTTGTCTATCAAGCAACTCTCTTCTGATCCTTGGAGTGATATCGAAGAAAAATTCCCAGTCGGAAGTCGCCACAGCGGTTTGGTGAAAAACATAACTCCTTATGGTGTATTTGTTGAACTCCAGCCTGGAATTGGCGGCATGATCCACATCAGCGATTTAAGCTGGTTGAAGCGCTTCAATCATCCTTCTGAATTCACAAAATCAGGAAGCAAGATTGATATCATGATTCTCAACATCGATAAAGAGAACAGAAAGCTTCAATTGGGCCATAAGCAATTAGAAGAAGATCCTTGGAATGCATTGCAAGAGACCTTCACCATTGGTTCTATTCATGACGGAACAGTAATCAAGAAAGACGATAAGGGAGCTGTGGTACAGTTGCCATATGGTCTGGAAGGGTTTGCTCCTGGTCGCCATCTTGCAAAAGAAGACGGAAAATCAGTTGGTGCCGATGAAACAGCTCAATTCATGGTGATCGAGTTTGATCGCAATGAAAAGCGCATCGTCCTAAGCCACGCCCGTATTTGGGAGCAGGTGATTGCTGATGAGAAAGAAGCAGTTGTGAAAGAGAAGAAAGCCGATGCTGCAAAAACGAAAAAAGCAGTGAAGGATATTCAAAACAAAGTTGAAAAATCCACACTGGGTGACCTCGGTGTTCTGGCTGAACTCAAGAAGAAAATGGAAGGCGGAGAAGAGGCAAAATAAGCACGTAACCTTAATGGATAGAAGTCCCGGTAGCTACCGGGACTTTTTTATTTCAGTAAACTTTGAAGCACGTGTTCATTGAGTTGTTCAAGTGAATCCACATGCAGATCAGCCCAAACCCAATGAGGATGCGTCTTTTGATCGGGATGTGGTACTACAATGCATTTCATTCTGGCCGACTTTGCAGCTACGAGTCCGTTCAGGGAATCCTCAAGACAAATGCATTCATTGGGTGAACTGGATAGTGCTGTGGCGCAATTCAAAAATACTTCTGGGTGAGGTTTACCAAACGGCAAGTGCTCTGCGGAAGTTCGAGCAGTAAAATAATTTCCCAACCCCGTTTTTTCTAGCACAGCTTCAATAAGACTCAATGGAGAGGAACTTGCCAATCCAATTTTCATTCCCAACTGCTTCGCCAATTGAATGGATGATTCTACTCCGGGCATCGGTCGACCTTTTGATTTTACTTTCTCAATTACCCGCTTGGTGATGTCTGCTTCACTTGAAGCAGTTTGCTCAAGATCAATGCCATACCTGGTGAACCAATAGTGAAGAAATTCTTTGGTGCGCAGTCCTGTTGATTGATAATATTCTTCGTGTCCGATGCTTATTCCAAACGGTTCTAAACTTTCCAACGCGGCTTCATACCATAAAGGTTCTGAGTCGATGATGAGACCATCCATGTCGTATATGAACGTTGTAATTGCCATATTACTATTGAATAAAAATAGGGTATTCCTGCGGTATCTAAATTATGCTTATCTTGAACAAAGCATGATCGATCGGTTAAAAAATGTGAAGTTGGTTCGTAAGCTGGTCTACGCCGTCGTAGGTGCGCTAACCTATCCGGGTTTGGCCCTCATCAATCGTTTAACCATCATCGGTAGCGAACACGTAAAAGCATTGCCAAAATCCAATGTCTTATTTGTAAGCAATCATCAAACCTATTTTGCTGATGTAATGGCCTTTCTGCATATTTTTTGTGCTGTTCGTTGGAGGAAAAAATCAAAGTTGGGAATTCCTTTTTATCTGTTGAATCCGTTTGTGAATGTAAATTTTGTAGCAGCAGAGGAGACCATGAAAGATAACCTGTTGACGAAAATTTTTACACTTGCCGGTGCCATTACAATAAAACGGACCTGGCGGGCTGCCGGCAAAGACATTAAGCGGGAGGTAGATACCAACGATTTTAGTAAAATAACTGAGGCGCTTTCTAAGCGCTGGGTGATTACATTCCCTCAAGGAACAACGAAGCCATTTGCTCCGGGGCGAAAAGGAACTGCTCATATAATTAAGGAAATGCAGCCGATAGTGATACCAGTTGTTATCAGCGGCTTTTGGCGTGCATTTAATCGGAAGGGACTCCGATTCAAAAAAAGGGGAACGGAACTATGCGTTCGATTCAAACCCCCATTGGAATTGAATTATGAAGAGTCGTTGGATCAAATACTGGAACGCATCATGGATGCCATTGAGCAAAGTTCTACATACATGATGAGGGGTAAGCACCATGTGTTATCTGGACCAGCACTGTAGATCAATTACTGAATAAAGCTTTTAGCTCGTTCGCTTCCTCGGGTTTCATTTTCTTACCCAGTATGAGTCGCAATTGACGCCTCCTCAACGCACCATCGTAGATCTTTTTTTCCTCGTCTGTTTCTGGAATCAACTCAGGCACTGGTCGGGGTTTTCCATTAGCATCAATAGCAACGAAAGTCAAGTATGCTTCGTTGCTTTTATAGCGGTGATGCTGTATCATGTCTTCTCCCCACACCTTGATGTAGATTTCCATCGACGTATGAAAGGCTCTTGATACCTGTGCTTCGATGTGCAACACGTGACCGAGTTTGATCCCAGCCTGAAATGAAATATTATCTACTGAAGCAGTAACGCACGTAAAGTTGCTGTGTTTGGATGCAGCAATTCCTGCAGCTATATCCATCCAGTACATGAGTCTGCCTCCCATGAGATTTCCAAAGAAATTGGTATCATTCGGAAGGACCAATTCTGTCATGATGACTTTCGACTCTGAAGATTTTTTTGGTTCCATAGTTGTTAAATGATGTATGATTCTGCATTGATTAAGTAATTGGGATCGATATCTGCACCAATCCCCGGAGTATCGTCCATTTCCAAGAAGTAATTGTTGTATCGGGCGCCACCAACAACCGGATCTTCCAAATGACCCAGCAGACAGGTATCGAGATCGTAGAAACGTATATTTGAATGGGAGCGTGCAAGATGCACTTTAGCGGTTAATGCCATCCTGCTTTCCACCATCCCTCCCAGCATGCAGGGTATGCCATAGCGCTGTGCAGTATCTGCTATTTTAATTGCTTCAAAAATACCTCCCGATTTTGCAAGTTTGATATTGATGTAATCACAAGCTCCGGCTTGAATGAGGCGTTCTGCATCATAATGATCAAAAACACTTTCATCTGCCATAATGGGGATTGCCACTCTTTGTCTAAGCTCTGGAAGTTGTGCATCCGATCGATGGTGCATCGGT
>JAFMES010000232.1 GCA_017856605.1 Chitinophagaceae bacterium | reverse complement strand
GAATGAATCAATGGAATTGGGACCATCAACGAGGATCCTTGATATTGGTTGTGGAGACGGTGGGGTGATGGTACCTTTTTTAGAAATGGGTTGTACGGCGACGGGCATAGAATTGGATACGCAAAAGTCAGAATTTGCAACATCATTTTTACAAGACTACGTTGCCGAAGGAAAAGTTTCAATAGTAAATGTCAATATTTATGAAGAAGTCGCACTTGAAAGATTTCGTTCGCAATTCGATTTGATCATATTAAAAGACGTAATCGAGCATATTCCCGATCAGCAAAAATTCTTACCCTATTTGAAGCAATTCCTTAAACCAGGGGGAAGAATTTATTTGGGCTTCCCACCTTGGTACATGCCCCACGGTGGTCACCAGCAAGTGTGTGAGAATAAATTCCTTTCGGTACTGCCCTATTTTCATTTGCTACCTGTCCCCTTGTACCGGTTGGTGCTGAAGACATTTGGAGAAAGCGAACCGGTGATTAACGAATTGCTGGAAATTAAATCGACCGGAATTTCAATTGAACGATTTGAGCGGTTGGCGCGAGCATCGGGTTATACAATTGAAAACAAGCATCATTACTTAATCAACCCAATCTATCGTTACAAATTTGGATGGAAGCCCCGCAAGCAGGTTCAACTGATCAGTGCCATTCCACACCTTAGAAATTACCTGACTACCTGTGTGTACTACTTGATTCGTATGCAGTAACTACTGCTTGATGAACTTTGTGTACTGATTGGACTCAACGTCTGTGAGTCGCACTTGATATATCCCTGGAGCAAGATAGCCTACAGAAATACGAGTAGAGGACTGTTGTATATAACCGGTTTGAACGATTTGGCCATTGGAGGCAATGATGGCATAATGCTTACCAATTGATCCCCCTCCAGTTTTTAGCTGCAATTGAAATGAATTGCCCACCACGGGATTGGGATAAATAGCAATGGTAGTTGCGGTGACTTCCACGGGTGCTATAGCAGAGGAAGAAGCTGGAGAAAGTGCATTGGATTGCGTGAGGGAATAGCGGGAGGCTCCAGGATTAAAATTTGAGCGCATCACATTTTTTTGTCCCTCTGTGAACATGCCCATGCTGGCATCGTTGGTGAAATCCATGAAGTTCATGAACATTTCTCCGTGCGGCGTACCATTGCATACCGTGATTTTGGGGAAAACGGGACTTCCGGTATTGCCACCACGTTGACGAGGAGTATCCTGTATTCCATCATCACCACATGGGGTATCTCCCCAAAGGTGTTTTAGTCCCAACCAATGCCCTACTTCATGTGTCATGGTTCTGCCCTTATTGAAGGGTGCGACTACTGCTCCCCGAGTGCCGAATGCATCATACCGAATAACAACTCCATCTTTTTTGGGATCTGAATTTGGTAATGATGCGTAGCCGGATAAACCCGGTACGGTATTACAAATCCAAACATTGAGGTAACGTGAGGGATCCCATGCATCACTTCCGCCAAACGAGGAAGATTTAATTTTATCATCATCGCTCCACATGAGTCGCGTTGTTCTCTTGCGTATGATTCCATTGGTTGACCTGCCCTGTGGATCAGAAACAGCTAATTCAAATTGAATATTGACTGTTGCTGAAACTTTAGCAAATACAGCAGGGACATTTGAAAAGTCGGTATTGCTTCTGGAGAAATCAGCATTGATGGCGTCTAATTGGGAGCGAATTTGATCCTCAGTAATGTTCTCGTGCGACTGATTATAGAGAACGTGTACCACTACCGGTATGGTAATGACCTTTTCATTCTGGGAGAATGCCCAAAGGTTCATGGAGGATAAAAGAAAAAGCAGGTACAGCCTCATTGACGATAATTGGAATGAGGTCTCCAGTAGGGAATCGGATCAAGTGCCTGATTTTCTTAGGGTTGGATGAGTGAATATAATTGTCGGGTAAGACAATTGGAACCGTAAATATTACGTTAAAATTCAAGAAATACAAGTAAAAAGAGGGAATTTTGAACTGAAAATGCAAATGATTCTACACGTGGCGCGGCTCTATTTCTTCCTGATAATCTGTTCTTTAGCCGTTTCCTGTCAAAATGGATCCCCTTCCAATGAAGTTGATCAGTCCCCATCCAGTCCAGATGGAGGAGTGCCAGTACCTGCTACGATTGCCTTTACCTTACTGGAATCCTACCCTCATGATACGGCTGCTTTTACTCAGGGCTTGGAACTCTTGGATGGTGATTTGTTGGAAAGTACCGGATTGACTGAAAAATCGACATTGAGACGAGTAACGATTCGTACAGGAAAGCCCCAGAAAATAGTCGCGCTGGCCAAAGATGTTTTTGCAGAGGGACTCACAGTTTTGAATGACACGATTTTTCAATTGAGCTGGCAAAATCATCTTGTTTTTCTCTACGATGCCAAATCGCTCAAACCCATAGGAACCCTTCCCTGGTCGGGCGACGGTTGGGGCATTACCAACGATGGTAAGCAACTGATCATCAGCGATGGCTCCGATAAATTGTATTTTGTAGAACCGGGCACACTGAAGCTCAAGCAGGTTCTGAGTGTGCGCGATAATTATGGTCCCATCAACAACATCAATGAATTGGAGATGGTAGATGGCTTCCTATTTGCCAATCGCTGGCAATATGAATACATCATGAAAATAGATCCGCAGTCTGGGCTGGTTGTAGGCATCATTCCCATGCAGGACTTTCTGCAGAAGAATTCCAAAAGAGATCTCTCCTATCTAAAAAAAGATGGATTGTCGCTTGCTGATGCTGGTGCAGTAATCAATGGCATAGCATACGATAAAAACAAACGCATATTTTATATCACCGGAAAGCTTTGGCCGGAAG